>JAWOHE010000036.1:0-2585 GCA_046485285.1 bacterium | reverse complement strand
CGGCGGCATCGACGGCGCGCGGCCGACGAACTGCTCCGGCGGCGTGAGCGCCAGGACCTCCACCCCGCCGAAGCGTGCCCGGAATCCGGCCGCCGGCGTCTCGCTGTCTCCGCAACCGCTGCCCGCGCCCGTGACGACCACCAGACTGAGAAGCAAACCGTTCGCAGCGGCACGCCTCAGGCCGAGAACCGTGCCGAAGGCGGCCCGGACCACTCGCGCGGGCGACGACGGCCCCGGCAGCGTCCGAGATGTATGACGACCTCGCGCTCGCAGCGTCATCCGATCCTCACCGATTCAGCATACCTCCCTGTCAGGCACGGGTGATTCCGGCGCCAGTCACTTGACACGTCGGTCAGCTGCGGAGCTTCGCCGGCGCTGATGACCTTCAATCGCTGGCGCCCGCGTACCTCGACAGGTAGTCGACGAGCCCGTCCCGGGACTCGTCGATCCCGTCATCGCCCTCGTTCCAGTTGGCCGGGCAGACATCGCCCCGCAGCTCGTGGAAGCGGAGGGCATCGAGCACCCGCAGCGCCTCGCCCACGCTGCGGCCGAGCGGCAGGTCGTTGACCAGGGCGTGGCGGACGATACCCTCGCGGTCGATCAGGAAGAGGCCGCGCAGCGCGACCCCGCTCTCCAGCAGTACGCCGTAATTGCGCGCGATCTCCTTGTTGAGATCCGAGACCAGAGGAAAGCGGATCGGGCCGATGCCGCCATCTTCCACCTCGGTGCGCTTCCACGCCGCATGGGTGTACTGCGAATCCACGGACACCCCGACCACCTCCGCATCACGCCTGCGGAACTCCTCGAGCGCCGCGTCGAAGGCCAGAATCTCGGTCGGGCACACGAAGGTGAAATCGAGGGGGTAGAAGAAGAGCACGACGTACTTCCCACGAAGGGCAGCGAGGCTGAACTCTTCGTTGAAGCTGTTGTCGGCGAGGACTGCGGACGCGGTGAAACCCGGGGCGGGTCGAGTGACCAGCGATGTCATGATGCGCTCCTCGGAAATAGGACGGCGCCGCCACGCCACGAGCGCAGCGGCGCCGCTCTGCTGTTGATAGTCAAAGCCCGGTGGCCGGGCCCCCCGGTCAGTCGTTCTGCGGGTTCTCCGACTCGTCGACGCAGATCATCTTGAGCTGCGCTTCCGTCGGATTGTCGAGCCGGTTGAGGGAGTCCACCGGGCACAGATAGGTGTTGCCCGACGCACCCTTGACCCACTTCACACCCAGGGACTGCTTGAACTCGACATCGGCTTCACGAATCTCAGGCATCTCACTCTCCTTTTTCTTGTTCAGGTTCATCATCGACGACATCGAGCCGCGCGACCTCAGCCGGACTCAACTGCGACCCGCTTCTCCATGTCAGCCCGTACGCGTTCCATGTCGAGGCCCTCGGCGGTGCCGATGACCTCGTCGATTTCCTTTACCGACAGATAGCCCGGCCTGCGCAGCAGCAGCAGACCGTCCCGGAACAGAATGATGGTCGGGATGTGGCTGACCTTGAGCTTCGCGGCGAGATCACCCTGCTCGTGCGTGTTGAGCTTGGCAAAGGTGTGGGCCGGGTGGCGCGTCGCCCCCGCCTCGAAGGTCGGAGCGAACTCCCTGCAGGCCCCGCACCACGGGGCCCAGCAGTCGATCATGGCGATACCGTCTCCCATGACCGTTTGCTCGAAGTTGCCGCTCGTCAGTTCTACCAGCACCGTCACCTCCCATGAATCGACCGGGAAACGAAGGGGCCGGCGGCAGAATTCCAATCGATCGACTCTCTGAGATCTCAGCGGTGGGTGCCCCATCCGGCACCAGCTCGTCACCTCACCGGAAAATCGAAGAAGGTGTCCGGATAGGGCTCGTCGGCGAGCCTGAAGTGCCACCACTCGGACTCGTAGGGCTCGAAGCCGCGCCCCTGCATGACGACCGACAGGAGCAGCCGGGCGGCGCGAGCCTCTGGCGCCTGCTTGGCATCTTTCGGCCAGGAGCGCTCCGAGAAGAAATCGTACCCGGTGCCCATCGGCAGCTCCGAGCCGGACGGCAGGTCGACGAGCGTCAGGTCGATCGTCGAGCCGCGCGAATGCCCCGACCTCTCGGCGATGTAGCCCTTGGGGAAAAGCTCGGATTTCTCCATGTCGGGATAGAACTCGCTCTTCATCTTCGAGTCGGTCTCGTCCTTCGCCCAGCGGACGAAGTCGGCGACGGCGCGCGCCGGCCGGTAGCAGTCGAACACCTTGAGACCCAGGCCGTAGTCCCTCAGCTCCCGCTGGACCCCGGCCAGAGCCTCGGCCGCCTCCCGCGTCAGGATGCAGACCGGCGCCTCGTAGCCGTCGATCGGACGCCCGACGAAGTTGTGCGAGCCGGCGTAGCGCATGTCGACGACGAGGCCGGGAACGACGGCCGCCGCATCGACGAAACCCTCGGGCAAACCGTCCCCGGCAGCGGCCGCGCCGGCCGCCATCCAGACGGCCAGCATCGGTACCAGGAGATATCGTGCCAGCACGGCCTTCTCTGCTCCTTCTGAACGCCGGGCCCGCCGGACCAGCGCGCCGCTCGTCCGAATGGCCAGCGTGCGGATGGCGGTCTCCTCATCGATCCTTG
>JAWOHE010000025.1:0-11633 GCA_046485285.1 bacterium | reverse complement strand
CCCGAGTGGCCGGTCTGGCCTGACACCGCGCTGGACCAGGGGCAGAGCGTGTCGTACTCCTGGACCCTGGCGAGCATCCCGCAGTCGATGCAGGGCAGCGGCCTTCTGCGGGTCACCGTCAACCCGGGCCAGGCATTCGTCGAGTTGGGCACGGACGACAACGCCGGGTACCGGCGGCTGGACATCCTGCCTACCCCGAACGAACCGTAGCCGCTGACCGGCCGGTCACGGCCGCATCCACCTTCTGCCTGTTCCTACCTGACCAGATGAGCCCACGGCGGCGTCTCTCGTCTGCCGCCCCGAAGCGCTTCGAGCCGCACCCGGACCCCCACCCCCACCTGCCTTCCCCTAGCGGCCCCGGGGACGCCTCCCCTAGCGGTCCCGGGGACGGCCTCCGGGACGGCTCCCGGGACGGTCCCCGGGGCGGCCCCCGGAACCGTCCCGGGGATATCCCCGGGATACCCCCCCGGAGTGCTGCTCCCCACGCGCAACCCGCAGTCGCCACGGGGGCTTAGCTCAGCGAACCCGACTTGGCCGGGCCCCGCCTGTCCCCCTGAAGTAGATTGCGCCGAGGGCGCGAGCTATCCGGACTCCACGTACAAGGGCACTTCCTGCCGGGCTGTCCGGCGCGACTGCCCGCCCGCCACCTGCATACCCGGCCGTCCTTCGGGAGTGCCCGGGCAGGCCGCCAGTCAGGCGGTCCGGGCAGCGGCCCGACAGGTACCTGGCAGGCAGCCCGGGCGGCCGCGGCGTGGACCGCCCCACGGGGGTGCCGCCCGCCGTGAGCTAGCGGGTCTTCACCATCCGGGCATAGGCAATGCCTCCGGTCCAGGTCAGCCGGGCGAGGTAGACGCCGGGCCGGGCCGGTCGGCCGGCGCCGTCCGTGCCGTCCCAGCGCACCGTGCCGTTGTCGCCGGTCGGGGACAGGGTCCGCACGAGCCGGCCGGCGGCGTCGGCGATTTCGAGCCGGACCGGGCCGGCCGCCGGGACGCGGTAGTCAATGAGGGCGGCGGCGTTGAAGGGGTTGGGCCGGGCCGCGAGCACGGCGTTTCCCGGCGCGGCGAGGCGGCCTTCCTCGATCGCGGTCGACGCCACGACGACAACTCCGGCCATCGTCAGGTAGTGGGGCGAGCAGTAGTAGGGGAAGGTGCCGGGCGTGTCGAAGGCCCGGCCGTAGCTTTCACCCGAGGCAAGAATGCCGGAGTCCCAGAGTCCGTTCCAGACGCCACCGACGCCGCTGGTCGATGAGTGCGGCATCGCGCCGTCATTGGTCCAGCGGACCGTGTCGCCGGGCCCGACCGTCACCGTGTCCGGGACGAAGGCGAAGTCGACGATGCTCACCGGTACGACCGCGGCCGGTGTCACAACGAACAGTCCAAGTATCAGCAAAGCAGTCACAGATTTCATCGTGTCCTCCAGTTATGCTGCTTCAGACCCCGGGCCGGCGGGAACGGTGCGGGGACGGTGCGCGGCCAAGTCGTCTATTGACAACCGGTTGCCCGGAGTGTTATTCTTTTCGCATATTCGGGAAGTGTCGGGCGGGGCTTCGTGCGCGGCCGTCCGGCCCGGCGGGGCGGGCCCGGCCGAGGCAGGGTGGCGGTACGCGCCCGGTGCGCCCGCCCGGACACGAACAAAGGGAGGCAGGATGAAGCAGGCAGTGCTGCTGCTTGTCGCGATCGCCGCGGCCGGGCTCGCGGCGACCGGCGATGTCGACCCGGCTGCCTGGCCGTCCGGGGCCAGCCGGGGCCACTTATCTCCGGCGAGCGACATCAAGGACCCGGTCCGGGACGCGGACCCGCCCGGCGTCGTTCCGCTGACGGTCGCGATTGAGCCGGCCGAGGACGTGCCGCGTGACTTCCTGAACGACGGCCCGGACGTCACCATCGTCCAGAGCCCGGGCAAGTTCGCCGCGCTGGCGACCGACTACCAGATGGACGGGACGATGTGGGTCGCCACGACGTTCCGAAGCGACTCGGCCTGCCGGGTCTACAAGTCAACCGACCACGGCCATACCTGGAACTACTTCGGCGGGTTCGTCTGGGTCACCACCCCGACGCTGATGCGGAAGCTCCAGATCGTCGTCGGCGCGGGTGACTCGGCCAAGGTCTTCGTGTTCGCGCGGCGCGCGGACCAGTCCGGCGACCTTATCTGCGTCAGGTGGAACATGGACGGCAGCGGGCTCACCGGCTACCACGCGCTCTCCGGCCCGGACACCGTCACCGACTTCGCGGCCTGCCGCGACTACACGTCGCCGTACTACCTGTACGCGGTCGCGCACAACGGATTGAACACGACGACCGCACCTCGGACCTACATCTGCCGGTCAACAACCTTCGGCAAGACCTGGGTCGCGATTGACACCGTCGCAAACTGCGACCGGCCGCACCTGTCGGCCGGGGCCGGGAATCACGTCTACCTGTCGGGCATTCCGATGCACAGCCTCTGGAAGGGCTGGATCGCCTGCGTCGTAAGCAACAGCTACGGCGCCAATGGAAGCTGGGCCTCGCGCGACTTCCGCCCGGACACGTTCGCGGTCTATGACGCGGCGGTGTCGCCCGCGTTCACGACGCCCCCGGCCTCAGCGACGACCTGGCTGGCATTCAGCCACTACCACCAACCTTCGGCAACCTGGGACGTGCTCGCCCTGCACACGACCAACGCGGGCGTGAACTGGAGCGGGCCGACGACGGTCTGCCACGTGCCGGGCCAGGACGCGGCCTGGGTCGACCTGAAGAACTACAACCAGCTCGGCAACACCTATATGAACCTGGCCTATCTCCGCTCGCGACGGGTGTACCATCACTACGTGAACGCGCCGACCCCGACCGCCTGGTCGGACTCGCTCCGGCTGAACCAGACGTACCAGGCCGCCTATGGCATCAACATCGGGCCGGCGCTGGCCTACTCGCCCGGCGGCGGCTCGGGCAGCGGCGCGGCCTGGATGAGTGCCGACTCGACGCGCATCCTCTGGAACGCGCCGTGGATGACCGGGGTCGGCGAGCGACCGGGGATGCCGCGTGACGGGGCGGGATTCGCGGTGCGGCCGAACCCGGCGTTCGAGCGCCTGCAGTTCGAATGGGCCGGCCCGGCGGCGGACGTGGCGGTGTTCGACGCCGCGGGGCGCGAGGTCGCGCGCCTGCGCGGCGCACTGCCGGGCGCCGCGTGGGACCGGCGGGATGGCGCGGGCCGGCGCGTTGCGGCCGGCGTCTACTTCGCGCGGCTCGCGACACCTGCGGGCGAGGAGACCAGGCCGGTCATCCTGCGCTAGGCCTCGAGACAACGCTTGCGGCGGCGCTTCGGCGCCGCCGCGGGCGCTCGGCGTCCGGGCTTGACAGTCTGCCGCCCGCGGCGAGACTGGAGGCGATGCTGACCCGGTTCCTCGTCCTGGGCGCCGCCGCGCTGGCCGCGGGCGGTCCGCTCGGCGCGCAGCCGCGCTGGCGGCAGGTCCCGTTTCCCTACGCGGTGCGCTGTGTCGCGCTCGCAAGCGACACCAGCGGCTGGGCGGCGGCGACCGTCGACACGCGGCTGACCGGGCTCCTGCGCTATGACGGCCGCGAATGGACGCTCGCCGACACGTTCCGCAACCAGCTTGTCTACGACATCGCGCTCGCCGGGGACTCGGCCTGGGCGGTCGGCGAGCAGTTCAACTTCCCGGATGGCGTGGTCCTGCGCTGGGACGGCGCGGCGTGGACCCAGGAGACGGACCCGTTCGACCGGGCCCTGCAGGCGGTCAGCTTTGCCGGCCCGGGAGCGGGCTTCGCGGGCGGCGCCTCGCCCCAGCGGCGGATGCCGGTGATGCGGCGGGACGCGGCGGGCTGGAACATCGACACGACGCTGGTCACCAACCGCATCGTCCTCGGGATGGCGGCGACGCACCCGGGGAAGTGCTACGCGGTCGGCGACTCGGGGAGCATCTTCCGGTTCCAGGACGGCGCGTGGACGCAGTTGCGCACGCTTGCGCCCGTGGTCCTGCGGCGGGTGGCGATGGAATCGAACACCGAGGGCTGGGCGGTCGGCGACGGCGGTCTGATCCTGCGCTGTTTCAAGGACACCTGGGCGATTGTCCAGTCGCCGACGACGCGACGGCTGTACGGGCTCGCGGTCGCGGGGACGAGCGGCGAGGCGTGGGCGGTCGGCGATTCCGGGACGATACTGCACTGGACCGGCGACAGCTGGGTGGCCGACCCGTTCGCGCCCGAGCCGCCGGACGCGCCGCTTTACACGGTCGCGTTCGGTTCCGGTACCGAGGGCTGGGCGTTCGGCTTCACCTTCGCGGGCGCGGCGGTGGCCCTGCACTACACCGACGACACGACCGGGGTCGCCGAAGTGCGGGTGCCGGCGGCGGCAGGCGGGCCGTCGTGCCGGCCGAGCCTGCTCGCGCCGGGCGGGCGGGTGCTCATCCGGGCCGAGGGCGGCGGGTCGGTCGAGGTTCGCGACAGCGCCGGGCGGCTGGTGCGGGTGATAGGCCGCGGGCCGTTGGCCGCGCAGTGGGACGGCCGGGACGACCGCGGCGCGGCGGTGCCGGCCGGGTGCTACTTCGTGCGCTGCGGCCCGGCCGCGGCCGCGGTCATCAGGCCGCGCTAGGCCGGGCCGTTGAGCCGCGGGCGCGAGCGCGGATTGCCGAACACCGCGCCGCCGCGAAGTCGGTTGCGGGCAGGTCCGCGGGGCCGGCGACGTCATCCCGAATGCCGTCCGGCCGTGACTCGAGGAGTCGCCGGACCGGTTGCAGGTACGGCGAGGCCGAGGAGAGGAGGAGAGATGCTGATACTTGCGCTGCTGCTCGTTGCGCTGGCCGGCGCGGGCGCGGCCGAGGTCGTCGTCCACAAAGCGCCGGCGACGGTGCCCGGCGCCTACACGGTCGAACTGCCCGCTGACTACGATTCGGCGCGGAGCTACCCGCTCGTGGTGGCACTGCACGGGATGGGCGACCGGATGGAGGCGTACCTCGGCACCAACGACCGGCTGTGCCCGGAGGGCGCAATCGGCCTGTACCCCGAGAGTCCGTACCCACTGCCGCTGGGCGAGGACGAGCCGGTGCGCTGGACCTGGTGGCACTGGCCGGACTCGGGGTCGTGGCTCGACCGGGATGCCACGGTCCGGGCGTCCGTCGACTGGGTCATCGCAACCATCCGCCGCGTCAGCGCCGACTACCCGGTCAACCCGGGTAAGGTCTTCCTGTTCGGTTTCTCACAGGGTGGGTTCCTGACCTACGCGGTCGGGCTCGCCGAGCCCGCGCTGTTCGCCGGGCTGCTGCCTGCGGGCGGCTGGCTCGAGCCGGCCTGGTCCGGCGACCGCGCGCAGGACAGATCCCGTCCGCCGGTGCGGATACTCCACGGCGCCGAGGACCCGGTCTGCGACCCCGCCGGGGCCGAGCGCGCACTCGACAGCCTCCGGGCGCGGGGAATCACGGCCGAACTGCTCCGCTATCCTGCCCGGCACGAGCTGACCCGGGAGTTGTTCGAGGACGCGCGCGACTTCATCTGGTGCCGGTTGCACGAGGACGAGGCGCTGCCGCTGGCCGCGGCGGTCGCGCGGGGGACGCCGGACGTGCCGGAGCCGGCGCGGACCGCGCGGTTCGTCGAACGGCTTCAGCACGTGCTGTACTCGCGCGAGCCGGCGGCGAAGGTCGAGAGGGCGCTCGTCCGCCTGTACGAGGGCGAGTCGCTGTCGGTACGGCAGAAGGTCCTGTACCTGCTGGGCGCGCGGCGCTGCACCGGGGCGGTCGCGTTCCTGCACGAGGTGCTGGCCGGCACGCCGGGCGTCCCGACCCCGGCCGCACTGCGCCGGGCGGCCTTCTCGGCGCTGGTCAAGCTGGGGACGCCCCGGGCCTGGGCGATTGTCGCGGCGACGGAGATGGAGGTCGCGGTCCGGGACGTCGTGCCGGGCAGCCAGGCGGCGGAGGCCGGGCTCAGGCCGGGCGACGTCATCGTCAGCTATGACGGCAAGTCGATCGCCCGGACCCCGGACATCAGCGTGGCGAAGTCGGCCGTCGCCGAGGGGCAGCAGGAGGTCGAGCTGGTCATCCGGCGCGCGGGCAGTGAATTCAGGCTGGTGTTCAAGCCGGGCTCGGTCGGCGTCTGGACCGAGGAGCAGCCGCGCGAACGGACCGACTGACATCCTCCACCCGTTACTGGAGCCGGGTCCGGACCGCGTACTCGACGCCTGCCCTGCCGCATGCCAGGCAATGTGGCAGTGAGTCAGTTGGAGAGGAGGCTCAGATGGCCACAAGCAGAGTGTCCGGCAGTTACAGAGCCGACGAGCCGGGACAAGTGTCTCTGCTGGACGGCCCGGACGTGCTCAGGGAGGCGGTGTGGCGGCAGCAGGGGCGCTGGAGAACGAGATGGGCGACCCCCTGGTACCGGTCGTGCGCTGCGGCCCGGCCGCGACCGCGGTAGTCAGGCCGCGCTGGGCAGAGTCAACGGGCCGGCCGGGCCGCTTCCCGGCGGTCGGCCATCCTCCTCACCGCCACGCAGTGTCAGCGGGGCTGACTGACCGACCACCGCGCGTCGTCAGCCGTTCGGCGCACCCCACCTGCACTCCCGGAGTTACTCCCCCGGTAACTCCCGGAGTAACTCCCCCGGTAACCCCGGGAGTAACTCCCCCGGTAACTGCCCCAGTAACACCCCCAGTAACCCCGGTAGTAACCCCCGTGGTAACCCCGGCAGTTACCCCCGGAGTAACCCCCGAAGTTACCCCCGGAGTAACCCCCGAAGTTACCCCCGGAGTAACCCCGGGAGTTACTCCCGGAGTAATCCCGGGAGTTACTGGGGGGGTAACCCCGGGGGTAGGGGAGGGGGGAAATTCGGACATGAGATAAGGCCTGTAATGATAGCGGTATAGCGGTAATCCGGCGGTTGCACCGTTGGATAATAATCACTATCCTTGTGGTAATGAGGTGATTGATGAGGAGTCTGGCTGAGGACGTCGGGATGAGGGCCGAACTGGGCGGGCGCCTGTGGTCGTTCCGGCGGGCGGTCAGTCGGGCAGGACCTTGCCGGGGTTGAGGAGGTTGTCCGGGTCCCAGGCGCGCTTGAGCGCGCGCATCACCTCGAGTTCGGCCGGGCCGACTGCCTTCTTCATCCAGCCGAGTTTCTCCATCCCGATGCCGTGCTCGGCGGTGACCTGGCCGCCGCGACCGAGGACGAAGTCGATGAGTTCGGCGGTGAGGGCGCGGCGGGCGCGGAGCCAGGTCTCGCGGTCGCCGTCGCGGCAGATGTCGACGTGGATGTTGCCGTCGCCGACGTGGCCGAAGGGGATGACGGTGACGGCGTGGCGGCGGGCGAGCGCGGCGATGCGGTCAACCGTGGCCGGGAGCTCGGCGAGCGGCACGACGACGTCCTCGGCCGCGACTTCGCTGTAGACCTTCTTGAGGGTCTTGGCGAGTTCGCGGCGGGCGCGCCAGATGCGGGCCTGGTCGGTCGGGTTGTCGGCGACGAGCGGCTCGGACGCGCCGAGGTCCATCGCCAGTTCGCCGAGCCGGACGACGTCGGCGAGGACCGCCTCGCGGTCGTTGCCTTCGAGCTCGATGAGGACCTGGACCTCGGCCTCCGGGAAGGGAAGGTCGGAACCGAGGACCCGGTTGCAGGCCCGGATGCCGCCGCGCTCGATGAACTCGACGACCGCGGGCAGGAGCCGGGCGTCGCGGACGACCCGGAGGACGAGTTCGACGCCCTGGCCGATGCGGTCGAAGGGTATCAGGAGGTCGACCCGGACCCTCGGCTGCGGGACGAGCCGGAGGGTGACCTCGGTGATGACCGCGAGCGTGCCTTCGGAGCCGGCGAGCGCGGCGCAGAGGTCGTAGCCGGTGACGTTTTTGTGGAGCTTGCCGCCGTAGCGGATGACTTGGCCGGCCGGGGTGACCGCCTCGAGGCCGCGGAGGTACTGGGCGGTGACGCCGTACTTGAAGGCGCGCGCGCCGCCGGCGTTGGTGGCGACGTTGCCGCCGATCGAGCAGTCTTCGAGTGACGCGGGGTCAACCGGGTAGCAGAGGCCGTGGCCGGCCGCGGCCCGGGCGACCCGGTCGGTGGTGACCCCGGGCCGGGCCGTGACGACGAGGTTGGCCGGGTCGACGGCCGGCGGCTCGTTCATCAGCTCGGTCGAGAGCAGGATGCCGCCCGCGGCGGCAATCGCGCCGCCGGCGAGGCCGGTGCCGAGCCCGCGCGGGGTGACCGGCAGGCGTTCGTCCCGGGCGAGCCGGAGTACCGCCGCGGCTTCGCCGGCGCCGCGGACGAGGACCGCCGCGTCGGGCGGCAGGCGCGGGCCCGGGCTTTCGTCGCGGGCGTAGCGGTCGAGGGCCGCGGGGTCGGTGATGACCCGGTCCGGGGCGGTGATTTCGGCCAGCTTGCGCGCCGCCGCGCCGGTCAGGGCGCGGCGGCGGAAGGGGGCCTCCCCGGGCACGCTAGCCCAGGTGCGGCTCGAGCTTGGCGGCGAGCTGTTCCTCGGGCATGTAGCCGACGAGGCGCTCGGCTTCCTTCCCGCCCTTGAAGACGATGAGCGTCGGGATGCCGTGAATGTTGAGCTGGCCCGGGGTCTGCGGGCTCTCGTCGGTGTTGAGCTTGCAGACCTTGAGCCGGCCGGCGAAGCGCTCGGCGAGCTTCTCGACTATCGGCGCGACCATCCGGCACGGGCCGCACCAGGGTGCCCAGAAGTCGACCAGCACCGCTGCCTCGGCCTTGAGGACTTCCTGCTCGAAGTTGACATCGGAAACGGATTTCACGTCGGCCATCGCCTTCCTCCGTAGTCTTGCCGTCAGGAGCGCGACGCGCCCGGCACGGCAGTTAGTGGAACCATAGCAGTTCGACCGGGGCGGGGGGCCTCCGGATTCGCCGGCTCACCGCGGCAGGAGGGTGACCGACCCGTTCGAGGACTTGACCGCGACCTCGGCCGCGCCCGAGCCGATGGTGCCGGTCTTGCGGGTCCGCTCCGAGACGGTGTAGCTGACCGAGCCGAAGCCGGTGCCGACCGTGACGTCGCCGTTGGAGGTCGCGAGGTCGAACCGGGCCGAGACGTCGGCGGGCAGGCGGAGGGTGACGTGGCCATTGGAGGTCTCGATGCGGCAGTGGCCGGTCGCCTCGAGCAGGACGAGGTCGCAGTCGACCGCGCCGTTCGAGGTGTTGATGGTGATGCTGCCGGAGTGGACCGCGACCGCGACCGCGCCGTTGGAGGTGTTGATCGTCGTCGTGCCGGCCGTGCCGGTGAGGCTGACCGCGCCGTTGGAGGTGCGGGCGGTGATGCCGGAGCGGGCGCCGACGACGGCGAGCCGGCCGTTCGAGGAGCGGAGGTCGAGGGCGAGCCCGGCGGGCAGGGCGATCTCGAAGTCCGCGCCGTAGTTGCGGGCGCTGGCGGAGGGCGCGGTGGCGACGACCGAGAGCCGGCCGCCGGTGATGGTGTCGGTGATGACGATGTCGTCGATGTGCGCTTCGGCGTCGGCCCGGTTCCGGCCGAAGCAGCGCCGGGTGATCGCGGCCGAGACGGTTGTGTCGGCCGTGGTCGCGACCTCGACCGTGCCGTTGAGGGTGTGGAAGGCGGCCGCGGTGAGGTCGGCGGCCGGCCAGGTCCGGTTGGCCGGGACCTCGAGCTTGTAGATGTAGAGACAGCCGGTGGCGACGAGCGCCAGCGCGGCGAGGGCGATGAGGCGGTTCTTCACGTTTTCCTCCTAGAGACGACTGGTCGCGACCTCGGCCGACGGCATTATCAGGAGCCCGAGGGTGAGGAACGGGCCGCGCAGGCCGGTCCGGGGCGCGCCGGTGATGCGGGAGCCGTTGGCGAGGTGCCAGGTCGGGTCGAGCGGCGAGTAGAGGTAGCCGATGCGCGCGGCCACGCCGTAGCGGCCGGACTCGGTCGGGGCCGCGAGGCCGAGCTCGATCGCGGCGAGGCCGGCGAACTTGAGCCCGCTGACGATGCCGGCGTCCTGGCCCGGGTTGCCGAGGAGTTCCTCGAGCGGGAGCTCGCCGGTGCGGGAGCGCAGGTGCAGTGACTGGCTGAGCCCGCCGACGCCGACCATCGGGATGAGCGAGAGCCAGCCGGCCGGCGAGAGCTGGAAGCCGACCTCGCCCATCACCGCGCTGGCCTCGCTGCGGAGGTGGAATTCCCCGGTTTCGGTGTCGCTCCAGGTCCGCAGGTAGAGCGGGCCGAGGAGGAAGCCATTGACAAGGGTGCGGAGTTCGACGCCCCAGCCGAACTGGCGCTCGGCGGGCAGGGGCAGTTCGTGCCGGCTGAAGGCGGAGCGGAACCCGGCGAGGCCGGGCTGGTAGGCCGCGGCGAAGGGAACGAGCCAGCCTTCCTGGGCGGCGGCCGGCGCGGCGAGGGCGAGGACGAGCGCAAGCAGGAGGGTAGTCTTCTTCATACGGGCAGTATAGGCCGAGGCGTGGCGGAGTCAACGCGGCCCCGGGCCGCGGGCCGCGCGCCCCTTGCGCACCCCTGCGCGCGTCCCGGGTTGCGCGCGTCCGCGGCGGACGGGCCAAGTGCCTGCGGTACTGAGGGTTGGAGGTCGTGCGGGGCGGTGATGATTTCGCTTGCGCCGCGCGGGTTTCCGAGTATCATTCCTGATTGACTTCCGGTTGGGTTCTGCTATCATACAACCGCTAGACAACAGCTCAACGCTGACAATTGTTCTTTGACAATTTGGAGAAGACGCAAGCTGATATTCACCTCAAGCTACTAAGAGCGCATGGTGAATGCCTGGGCAGTTGAAGGCGATGAAGGGCGTGGCAAGCTGCGATAAGCGTCGGAGAGGTGCACACAACCTTTGACCCGGCGATACCCGAATGGGACAACCCGCGTGGAGTAATGTCCGCGCATCCCGGAGTGAATCCATAGTTCCGGGAGGCCAACCCGGGGAAGTGAAACATCTCAGTACCCGGAGGAACAGAAAGCAACCGCGATTCCCTTAGTAGTGGCGAGCGAACGGGGAACAGCCTAAACCGATTCCAGTGTCAAGCCGACAGCGTTGCTGGAGCGGTGTCGCGGGGGCGGTCGCGTCAATGTCGTGAGACGGAGGAGTCAGAAAAGCTCCTCGCTAGCCGAAGCTCTCTGGAAAGTGACACCAAAGACGGTGATAGTCCGGTAGGCGAAAGCGAGAAGCCCTCCTTGGACCGATTCCCCAAGTACCACGGGACACGTGAAATCCCGTGGGAATCCGGAGAGACCACTCTCCAAGGCTAAATACTCTCAACTGACCGATAGTGCACTAGTACCGTGAGGGAAAGGTGAAAAGAACCCCTGGCGGGGAGTGAAATAGAACCTGAAACCATGTGCTTACAATCAGCGGGAGCGTGCGGGTGTCTTTCCTTCGGGTTCGACACCTGCTGTGACCGCGTGCCTTTTGTATAATGAACCGGCGAGTGAATGTACGCAGCAAGGCTAAGTCCCGATGGGACGTAACCGCAGCGAAAGCGAGTCTGAAATGGGCGTTTAGTTGCGTGCATTCGACCCGAAACCCGCGTGATCTACCCATGGCCAGGCTGAACTCTCGGTAACACGAGAGGGAGGGCCGAACCGGTAACTGTTGCAAAAGTTTCGGATGAGCTGTGGGTCGGAGCGAAAGACTAATCAAACCGGGTGATAGCTGGTTCTCCCCGAAATGCTTTTAGGAGCAGCCTCAGGCGTTCAGTTGCGGAGGTAGAGCACTGGAC
>JAWOHE010000028.1:0-12948 GCA_046485285.1 bacterium | reverse complement strand
GCTGCTGCGGGTGTACGACGCGGGCGGCCGGCTGGTGCGGACGCTTTCGAGCGGGCGGCAGAAGCCCGGGGCGTACGTGGTGACCTGGGACGGGAGCGACGGGCAGGGCCGGGCGGTGCCGAACGGCATCTACTTCTACCGGCTCGACGCGCCCGGGTACAAGGACGTCAAGAAGGCGGTGGTGATGAGATAAGTCGGCCAGGATTGACAATGGCCTTTGGGTCGGTAGAACACAAGTAAGGAGACAGGAAATGTCTAGACTGATTGCGGTCGCAAGCGTCCTGCTCGCGCTGGCCCTGCCTGCGCTCGGGCAGGACTCGCTCAACTGCCGGCAGCTCGGGCTCTGGCCGGGCACCAGAGAGGAAGAACCGGAGGGCTGGGCGGTCGCCGTCGACCCGGACCGGAACCTCGCCTTCTTGGGAATGACGAGCCAGCCGGACTCCGGTACGCTCAACGCGGCCTACGTGCTGGACGTCAGTGACCCGGCCCAGCCACGGGTGCTCTCCGTGCTCGCCACTCCGGTGGGCTACGAGGTCACCGGCATCGCCTATCGGTCGAACGTGCTGTACCTAGGCGGTAGCTGGGCGGGACTGGAGATCTGGGACGTGGCCGATCCCGGAGCGCCGCGACGGCTCAGCACCATACCCGCTCCCTTCGGCGCGTGGCGGCTGGCGCTGGCCGGCGACTACGCCTATCTCGCCAGTTGGGGGAGTCTGCGGGTGGTGGATGTCCGGGACCCGAGCAACCCGCTCGAGCTTGGGCAGTGCCAACTGCCGGGCTTCGCTGCCGACGTGAAGGTAGCTGGCGACCTGGCCTATGTCGCAAGTTCCGGCGGTGGACTGCGAATCGTCAACGTCGCTGACCCTGCGAATCCATATGAGGTGGGTCACTCCGATATGCCGGCAGGCGCTTGGGGACTCGATGTTGCCGGTGACTACGTGTATGTGGCTGACGACGGCTGGCCGGGGTCCCCCCCGGACTCCGGCTATGTCCGCGTGTCTGCCGTCTCCAACCCGGCGGAGCCTGTCCTGGTCGCGTCCCGGCACACCCGCACGAGCTGCCTTTACGTCGCGCTGTCCGGCAACCTGGCATATGTTACGGCATCGGTGAATGGTCTGTTTGTGTACGACATCACGGACCCTGCACATCCGTTAGAGGTCGGGCACTATCGCAAGACCACGTGGCCTCCCTACAGCATGGGCGACGTGGTCGTGACAGGTAACCTCGCCTACCTGGGCAGTTGGGGCTTGCGGATAGTGGAGTTTCTCGGCGCCGGGGTTGAGGAGCCGCGGACTGCACCGGTCACCCGACCGACACTGGGGCTCCGGCCCAACCCGGCGCGGTACTCGGTGAACCTTGCCGGGAGTGAAGGCGCCGGGCTATACGCACCGGACGGCCGCAGGGTCGCACTACTCCAACCCGGCGACAACGACGTCCGGCATCTTGCCCGCGGGGTCTACTTCGTCCGCAGGCAGGACACCGGCGAATCCGCCCGGCTGGTGCTGGTGCGATAGGGCCTGTTTTCGCGCCGAGTCCCGGGCGCGTTTGACGGTCCGGCCCCGGGTTCTATACTGGCTCGATGGCCTGGAACGGCAGGCTCGAGCCGCTCGACGATAACCGCCTGCGCATCCCGAGGGACTACAAGCCCGGGATGCGGGTCGACGGCATCATCTACGCCGACGCGGCGCTGGCCGCGGACATCCGGGCCGACCAGGCGCCGGAGCAGGTCGCCAACGTCGCGACCCTGCCCGGCATCGTCGGCCACTCGCTGGCGATGCCCGACATCCACTGGGGTTATGGGTTCCCGATAGGCGGGGTGGCGGCGTTCCGCGTTTCGGACGGCGTGGTTTCGCCGGGCGGGGTCGGCTACGACATCAACTGCGGGGTCAGGCTGCTGAGGACCGACGTCGCGCGGGAGGAGCTCGGGCCGGCGGTCGTCGGCCGGCTGGTCGCGGCGATGTACGAGGGCGTGCCCTCGGGCGTCGGCTCGAAGGGGCGGATTCGCATCGGCCGGCAGGAGGTCGAGCGGGTGCTGACCCGGGGCGCGCGCTGGGCGGTCGAGAGCGGCTACGGGACCGAGGCCGACCTCGAGTTCACCGAGGAGCGGGGCGCGATGGCGGGCGCGGACCTCGCCGGGGTTTCGCCGCGGGCGCTCGAGCGGGGGATGCCCCAGCTCGGGACGCTCGGGGCGGGCAACCACTTCCTCGAAATCCAGGAGGTCACCGAGGTGTTCGACCCGGCGGCGGCGGCCGGGCTGGGCGTCGCGGTCGGGCAGGTCGTGGTGATGATTCACACCGGCTCGCGCGGCCTCGGTTACCAGGTCTGCGACGACAACGTCCGGACGCTGGGCGCGGCGGCCCGGAAGTACGGCATCGAGCTGGTCGACCGCCAGCTCGCCTGCGCGCCGGTCGAGTCGCCGGAGGGTCGGCGCTATTTCGGGGCGATGGCCTGCGCGGCCAACTACGCGTGGGCCAACCGGCAGTGCATCACCCACTGGGTGCGCGAGGCGTTCGCCGGCGTGCTCGGCCGGCCGGCCGCGCTCGAGCTGGTCTACGACGTCGCCCACAACATCGCCAAGTTCGAGGAGCACGAGGTCGGCGGCCGGAAGTTGCGGCTCTGCGTCCACCGCAAGGGCGCGACGCGGGCGTTGCCGCCCGGCCACCCGGAACTGCCCTGGCGCTACCGGGCGCTGGGCCAGCCGGTGCTGATACCGGGCGACATGGGCACGAGTTCCTGGCTGCTGGTCGGCACCGAGGCCGCGGCCCGGGAGACATTCGCGTCGGTCTGCCACGGCGCGGGCCGGGTCTGGTCGCGTACCCGGGCGCTGGCCGAGACGAAGCACCGCGACGTCGCCGGCGAGCTGGCGCGCCGGGGCATCCGGGTGATGGCCGCGAGCAGTGAGGTCCTGCGCGAGGAGGTGCCAGACGCGTACAAGGACGTCGACCGGGTGGTCGAGGTCTGCGCCCGCGCCGGCATCGCGCGCAAGGTCGCGCGGCTGCGGCCGGTCGGGGTGGTCAAGGGCTAGCGTCAAAAGGAGAGCCGGGCAAACACCAGGACACGAAGATAAGATGATGGGTGAGAACAAGGGCGCGGACCGGCGGCAAAGACACAAAGGCCGGCACGGGCAGGGAGAGCCGGGAGCGTGAAGCCGGAGGTCGGGGGCCGGGGTCGCGAGGGACAGGCCGGGTCGCTGGCCGAGCAGGTGGGCCGGGCGCCGGGCGGGCCGGGCGTGTACCTGCTCAAGGACGCGGCCGGCAAGGTCATCTACGTCGGCAAGGCGCGCAACCTCGCCGACCGGCTCCGGAACTACCTCGCGCCGAAGGACGACCCGCGGCTGGCGGCGCTGGTGCGCGCGGCGCGGTCGGTCGAGACGATCGTCACCCGGTCCGAGGTCGAGGCGCTGGTGCTCGAGGAGAACCTGATAAAGATGAAGCACCCGCGCTACAACGTCCGCCTGCGCGACGACAAGAAGTTTCCCTACCTGAAGCTGACCGTCCGGGAGCCGGTGCCGCGGATCTTCGCGACGCGGCAGATACGGCGCGATGGCGCGCTCTTGTTCGGGCCCTACACCTCGGCCCGCGAGCTGCGCCGGGCGCTCAAGGGCGTGCAGCGGATTTTCCGGCTGCGGACCTGCCGGCACCGACTGCCCGGCGAGCGGCCTTCGCGGCCCTGCCTGAACTTCGAACTCGGCCGGTGCAGCGGGCCGTGCCACGACCGGGTCAGCGCCGCGGAGTACCGCCAGCAGGTCGAGGACGTCGCCGGGTTCCTCGCCGGCCGCTCGGACGAGCTGACCGGGCGGCTCGAGGCGCGGATGCAGGAGGCGGCGCGGGAGCAGAACTTCGAGCGGGCGGCAATCGTGCGCGACCAGTTGCTGGCCCTGCGCGAAATCCGGAAGAGCCAGCAGGCGGCGCTGCCGGACCGGGTCGCCCGCGACGTGCTCGGCCTGGCGCGGGGTGAGCGGCTGGCGGTGGTGACGCTGTTCCGGGCGCGCGAGGGCCGGATCGTCGCGCGCGAGGAGTACCCGATCGCGGCCGGCGCGGCGGTGTCGGACGCGGAGGTGCTGGCGACGGTGCTCCGCTCGGTTCACAGCCACGTCGCCGACCTGCCCGACGAGGTCATCCTGCCGGTCCCGGTCGAGGAGCCGGAGGCGTTCGAGGAACTGCTGACCGAAAGGCGTGGGCGACGGGTGCGGCTGGTCGCGCCGGAGCGGGGGGCGCGGGTGAGCCTGCTCGCGCTGGCGCGGGCGAACGCCGAGAAGGCGCTGGTCGAGAACGCGCCGGACGAGGTCGTCCCGAAGGCGAGCCGCGAGCTGGCGCGGGCGCTCGGGCTGGCGGCGGTGCCGCGGGTCATCGAGGGTGTGGACATTTCGAACACCCAGGGCCGGCACGCGGTCGGGTCGGTGGTCGTGTTCCGGGACGGGCGGCCGGTGAAGAGCGAGTACCGGCACTTCAAGGTCCGGACCGTCGCGGGCCCGGACGACTTCGCGATGATCGAGGAGGTGCTGACCCGGCGGGCACGCGGCCTGGTCGAGAAGGGCGGCCGGGTACCCGACCTCGTGCTGGTTGACGGCGGCAAGGGCCAGCTCTCGACCGCGCTCGCGGCCTGGCACCGGTTCGCGCCCGACCTGCCGGTGCTCGGGCTGGCCAAGCGCACCGACACGGTCTATTACCTTGACGGCCGCGAGGTATCGGTGGCAGCCCGCTCGCCGGCGCTGGTCCTGCTCAAGCGCATCCGCGACGAGTCGCACCGGTTCGCGATCGCGTTCCATCGCCGGCTGCGGGGCCGGGGGATGGTCGCGTCCGAGCTCGACGCGATAGCCGGGCTCGGGCCGGCGCGGCGGCGGGCGCTGGTCCGGCACTTCGGCTCGGTCGCCCGGCTGCGCAACGCCGGGGTCGAGGACATCCGGCAGGTGCCGGGCATCGGACCGGTGCTCGCCGAGAAGGTCCGCCGCGCCCTCGCGGGCTGACCGGGCGCGGTTGTCCCGGCCGCCGGGCGGGATATACTGTCCGGGTATCTCGGCAGTGACTCAAGAAAGGAATATCTGACGATGAAGCGAATGCTCCTGCTCGCGTTGCCGGCGATGCTGGCACTGGCCGCGAACCCGCTCCAGCCGGTCGGCCGCGGCCACTACGCGCCCCTCGCGGGCGCGGACGACTTCCGGGTCGGGTTCTGGGACGGCACGAGGTTCGACCCGCTCGTCGACCACGTGCCGCTGCCGGCCGAGCTCCTGAGCGACGGGACCGGCGAGGAGTACTGGCTGGTCCAGTTCGGCGGGCCGGTCAGCGAGAACCAGGTCCGGGCGCTTGCGGGCTTCATCGGCTTCCACTCCCGGTTCGTCGCGTTCGTCCGCGCGGACCGTGACGGCATCGAGCGGGTCGGCGAGCTGCCGTTCGTGCGCTGGACCGGGCCGTACCACCCGGGGCTGAAGTACTGGTCCGGGACGCTGGCCGGGGCCGGTTTCGGCCGGGTGTCGGTCGTGCTGTTCCGCGACGCGGACCTCGGCCGGGCGGTCGCGGACCTGGCCGGGCTCGGGCTCGCGCCGGTGCGGAGCGCCGAGTCGGAGAGCTTCAAGGCGGTCGAGGTCGACTGCCGGCAGGACCAGGTCGCGGCGATCGCCCGGCTGCCGTACGTGCTGAGCGTCGAGGAGTGGCACGAGCCCGAGCCGGAGAACGTCGACTGCCAGTGGGTGGCGCAGACCTGGGCGCAGGGCGCGCGGCGGGTCTGGGACCAGGGCGTGCTCGGCGCGGACGAGATACTCGGCTACACCGACACCGGGCTTGACGCCAATCACCACGCCTTTTACGACCCGTCGGTTCCGATTGCCGACACCGGTGAGTTCCCGACCCACCGCAAGGTCGTGGTCTTCAAGCACTACCCGCCGGCAGGCGGGGTCGGCGACCCGAACGGCCACGGCACCCACGTCGCCGGGACCATTGCCGGCGACGACTCGCTGAATGGCGGCGCGAGCCTGCACGACGGCCACGCCCGGCACGCCCGGATCGTCCACCTGTCGCCGATTCCCCAGCCGCCGGGCAACGACTTCACCGTGCCGCTGAACATGATTACCAACGACCTGCGCAACCCGGAGCTCCGGCCGCGCACGCTGTCGCACTCGTGGTGGACCGGGGACAAAGGTCAGTACACGACCGCGGCGGCCTCGTTCGACAATTTCGCCTGGTTCAACCGGGACATCGTGCTCATCAAGTCCTGCGGCAACCAGTACCAGACGAGCCAGTACCAGATTACCGAGCCGGGCAACTCGAAGTCGGTCATCAGCGCGGCGTCGCTCCAGAACGGGACGAACTCGACGGTCCTGTCGACCTTCTCCTCGCGCGGGCCGGCGCCGGACGGCCGCATCAAGCCGGACCTGAGCATCCCGGGCGCGGACATCAACTCGGCGCGGCGCAACACCCAGAACAGCTACACGTCGATGAGCGGCACGTCGATGGCCGCGCCGGCGACCAACGGCGCGATCGGGCTCTGCCGGTCGTACCTGCGCAAGGGCTACTACCCGACCGGTGCCGAGAACCCGGCCGACAGCTTCGGCTACGTCTCGGCCGCCCTGCTCAAGGCGATGGTGCTGGTCTCGGCCGACCCGAACATCGGCAGTTACACGGTGCCGAGCGAGTACGTCGGCTGGGGCCGGATCAACCTCGACTCGGTGCTGTTCTTCGTCGACAGCGCGGCCGACGCGCGCAGGCTGCTGGTCTATGACGACACGGTCGGGCTCGCGACCGGCGAGTACGTCGAGTATGCCTTCGAGATATCGGACGAGATGCCGCTCCGGGCGGGCGTGGTCTGGACCGACACCGCCGCCGCGGCGGGCGCGAACCCGGCGCTCATCAACGACCTCGACGCGACGCTGACCGCGCCGGGCGGGGACCGCTTCCTCGGGAGCCGCTACTCGGGCGGCCGGTCCGAGCTGAACCCGGCCGGCGACCCGGACCGGCTCAACCCGGTCGAGATGTTCCGGGTCCACGACCCGGAGCCGGGGACCTGGACGCTCAGGGTCGAGGGCTACAACGTTTCGGCCGGCGGCCGCCAGCCGTACGGCCTCGTCATCACCGGCGGGGTGAGCACGGGCGAGCGCGTCGACGTCGGCGTCACGAGGATCCTCGCGCCCGCGGGTGCGGTCGACTCGGGAACGGTGGTCGTGCCGGCGGCGATCGTCCGCAACTTCGGCAGCGCCGAGGCGAGATTCCCGGTGCACCTCACGATCAGCATGTGCTACACCGATTCGGCCGAGGTGACGCTGGCGGCCGGGGCGAGCGACACGGTCCGGTTCAGCGACTGGACCGCGGAGCCGGTCGGCCGGCACGAGGTGCTCTGCCGCTCGGCGCTGGCCGGCGACGAGAACCCGGGCAACGACCAGCGCACCGACACAATCGAGGTCATCCCGGGGACCGGGGTGGCAGAGGGCGCGGCCCTGCCGACCGCGTTCGCGCTCGAGGACGCGCGGCCGACGCCGTTCCGGGGCGGGACCGCGGTCCGCTATGCGCTGCCGCGGGCGGCGGAGGTCGAGGTCGCGGTCTACAACGCCGCGGGCGTCCGGGTCCGGACGCTGGCCCGGGGGCAGGCGCCGGCCGGCCGCCACACCGCGCACTGGAACGGCCGCGACGACGCCGGCCGCGAGCTCGCGCCGGGCGTCTACCTCTGCCGGTTCGAGGCCGAGGGCAGGGTCCGGCTGCGCAAGCTGGTCAAGCTGGACTGAGTCCGGGGCGGCGAATGGCCGAAGCCGGACCGCTGCTGCTGGCCAACATCGGCCAGTTGCTGACGATGACCGGCGACGGGCTGGGCTTGGTCGAGGACGCCTGGCTGAGCGTTGAGGCAGGCAAAGTCTCCGGGTTTGGGACACGAAACTCGGCAGAGCGGGGACACGATCCCGGTTCCGGAGGACCGGAAGCGGGTCATGTCCCCATTTTGCCGCCCACGTCCCGCGCCGAGGTCATCGACTGCCGCGGCGGTGTCGTCCTGCCCGGGTTCGTCGACCCGCACAGCCACCCGGTGTTCGGCGGCTGGCGGCACGAGGAGTTCGAGCTCCGGCTCGCGGGCCGGAGCTACCGGGAAATCGCCGAGGCCGGCGGCGGCATCCTGAGCTCGGTGCGGGCGACCCGCGCGGCGAGCGAGGACGAGCTAGTCGCCTCGGGCCGGGCGAGGCTCGCCGAGATGCTCGACTGGGGCACGACGACGGTCGAGGCCAAGTCCGGCTACGGGCTCGACACCGCGACCGAGCTCAAGATGCTCCGGGCAATCCGGCGGCTGGCGGCGGAGGGCCCGCAGGCGGTGGTCGCGACCTTCCTCGGCGCGCACAGCGTTCCGCCGGAGACGACGCGCGAACGCTACGTCGAGGTGGTCGTGGGCGAGATGCTGCCGGCCGTGGCCGAGTCGGGGCTGGCCCGCTACTGCGACGTCTTCTGCGAGAACTTCGTGTTCCCGGCTGCGGACAGCCGGCGCATCCTCGAGGCGGCGAAGCGGCACGGGCTCGAGCCGCGCATCCACGCCGACGAGATCGAGAGCTCGGGCGGGGCCGAGGTCGCGGCCGAGGTCGGCGCACGCGCGGCCTCGCACCTGCTCAAGCCGTCGGACCGGGGGCTGGCGATGATGGCCGAGGCCGGGGTCGTCGCCGAGCTCCTGCCCGGGACCTGCTTCTTCCTGCGCGAGGCGACGCCGGCGCCGGTGGCGCGGATGCGGGAGCGGGGCATCACGCTGGCGCTTGGCACCGACCTGAACCCCGGCTCGTCGACGCTTGCCGGCCAGCCGATGACGGTCGTGTTCGCCTGCCTGCTCTACGGGCTGACGGTTGTCGAGGCGGTCCGGGGCGTGACGGTCGGCGCGGCCCGGTCGCTCGGCGTCGAGGCCGGGACGATCGAGCCAGGCCGGCGCGCGGACATCGTCGTGACCGACCTGCCCGACTACCGCCACCTCGCCTACCGCGTCGCGCACAACCCCTGCCGCGCGGTCATCTGCGGCGGCCGGGTCGTCCGCGAGCGGGACTGACCGGCCCGGGTTGCCCGGGTCCGCGGCCGGCGGTATACTGTTTCCGTGCGGTCCGCAAGATCAGAATGCCCGGCGCAACGCGCCGGGGGTCCGTTCCGGAATCCTGAGGGAGTCCCGCATCTTACTGCGCCGAGGGCGTGGCTCCGGCGCCATGAACTGTGGCGCAGCACGCGCCGGGAGGCACCGTGAAATCACTGTTTTGCCTGCTCGCGGCCGCGGCCGGGGTCGCCGGCGCGGCGGTGTTCGAGACGACGCTGAGCTTCCGCCGGGCCGATTTCGCGCTCGACGAGCGCGACGGCTACGCGGTCGTCACCGGCGCGGGAATGGACGTCACCGGCAAGCCCGGCGCGCCGCAACTGCCGGTCGTGCCGCTGGCGCTGGAACTGCCGGGCCAGGCGAAGGTCCGCGCGGTCCGGGTCGAGGCGGACGGCTGGCGGGAGCTCGCGGCCGCGGTGCCGTTCCCGGCCCAGCCCCAGCGGCCGCTTTCGCTCCGCACCGCGGCGGCCGCTTTCACCGCGCCGGACCCGGCGTTCTACGCGACGGACGGGACCTGGCCGGCCTCGGCCGGGGAGTGGACCGGCACCGGCAGGCGCGGCGGCGTGACGGTCGTCGACGTCGCGGTCAACCCGGTGCGCTGGAACGGGGCCGGGCTCGAGCACGCGACGCGGGTCCGGGTCGAGGTGGACTACGAGCCGCTGGCGCCCGCGTCCCCGCTCGACCGCGACGACTTCGAGTACGTCATCGTCACCGCGGCGCAGTTCGACAGCGTCTTCCGTCGGCTGGCCGACTGGAAGACCCGGAAGGGCGTGCCGGCGGTCATCCGCGACATCGCCTGGGTGCTGGCGAACCACCCGGGCCGCGATGACGCCGAAAAGCTGCGCAACTACCTCAAGGCGGTGCCCGACTCGGGCGCGCGCTTCGTCCTGCTCGGCGGCGACGTCGAGGTCGTGCCCTTCCGCAAGGCGTTCGCGATGGTCAGCGAGGGCCGGATCCACGAGCGCGAGGACTCGCTGCCCGCGGACCTCTACTTCGCCGACCTCGACGGCGACTGGGACGCGAACGGCAACAACGTCTTCGGCGAGGTCGCGGACTCGGTTGACCTGTACCCGGACCTCCACGTCGGCCGGGCGCCGGTGAACAACGTCGCCCAGGCGCGGGCGTTCGTCAACAAGGTGCTCGAGTACGAGCGCGCGCCGGCGCCGGCGGGCCAGGACAATGGGCTGTTCTTCGCCGAGGTGATGTGGCAGGACCCCTACACCGACGGCGGCCGGCACAAGGACAAGCTCGAGGCGCGGTCGTTCGCGGCCGGCTTCACGGTCACCAAGAAGTACGAGCGGCTCGGCAACGAGAGCCGGGCGAGCGTGATGGCGGCGATGCGCGAGGGCCAGAACTTCCTCAACCACGACGGCCACGGCTGGATCGACGTGATGAGCTGCGGCCCCTGGCCGTACCTCCGGACCGTCGACGCCGACACCATCACCAACGCCTACCGCGGGGTCATCTTCTCGATCGGCTGCTGGACGACCGCGTTCGACTTCACGAGCATCGGCGAGGCGTTCGTCACCAACCCGAACGGCGGCACGGTCGCGACCGTCGGCAATTCCTCCTACGGCTGGGGCTCGCCGGGGAACCCCGGGTTCGGCTACTCGGACAAGTTCGACGACCGGTTCTGGTACGAGATCGTCAACCGGGGCAACAGCCGGGTCGGCGCGGCGCTGGGCGACGCTCGCGCCCACTACGCGCCGTTCTCGCGCGGCGAGAACGTCTACCGCTGGCACCAGTACCAGCTCAACCTGATGGGCTGTCCCGAGATGCCGGTCTGGACCGCGGTGCCAGCCGAGTTGGCCGTAGCCGCGCCCGCGGCCCTGCCGACGGGGCCGGCGCGGGTGCTGGTTACCGTGCTGTCCGAGGACCGGGGCGTCGGGGACGCGCTGGTCTGCCTCGCAAAGGACGGCGAAAGCTACGGCCGGGCGCGGACTGACGCCGCGGGCCGGGCGTGGCTGGACAGCGACCCGGCGACCGCGGGCGACTTCACCCTGACGGTGACCGCGCGCAACCACCGGCCGGTCGAGACGACGGTCCCGGTCGCGGCCGGCGCGTTCGTCAACTTCGCGGGCTGGGAGGTCAACGACTCGCTGGGCAACGACGACGGGATTGCCAACCCGCTCGAGACCATTCTCCTGCCGGTCGTCATCCACAACGCCGGCGACGCGGCGTCGAGCGCGACCGAGCTCGTCCTGCGCGGCGGCCGGAGCGTCGAGGTGCTCGACTCGCTGGCGGGCTTGAGGGCGCTTGCGCCGGGCGAGTCGCTGGCGCTGGCCGACGCGTTCAGGGTCGCGCTGCTGCCCTGCGTCGAGGACGGCCAGGTCCTCGAGTTCGAGCTCGAGGTGCGCGGTGGCCGGACCTTCCGGCCGGTCTTGCTTGCCGGCAGGACGGCGCTCGAAGTCGACCGGCACGGCTGGGCGCGGCCCCCGGCGCGGCCGGGCGCGACGAACGCGGTGCGCCTGTCGGTGCGGAACCCGAGCTTCGGCCGCGGCCACGGCGTCGTGCTCCGACTCAACCCGCTCGACGCCAACGTCGTCGTGCTCGGGCCGGACAGCATCTGCGCCGGCGACGTCGCGCCGAAGTCGGTGCTCTTCCCGACGGACAGCTTCGAGGTCAGCATCGCGGGCGGCTGCCCGGCGTCGCACCTCGCGCCGGTCGAGCTCCTGATGAGCTCCGAGGGCGAGGAGTTCCGCGACACGCTGGAGCTCCTCATCGGCGACTTCGGTTTCTCGGACGACATCGAGTCCGGGGCCGGGAAGTGGGTCCATGGCGGAACCGGCGACCGCTGGCACGTCTCCGACTACCGGGCGCGGTCGGGGAGCCGGTCGTGGTACTGCGGCGACGCGGGCAGCCGGCGCTACGTCAACGGGATGAACGCCTGGCTACGGACCCTGCCGTTCGCGGCGGCCCGGGACTGCTCGCTTCACTTCTGGCGCTGGTTCAGCGTGCCGAACTACGGCGTTGACGGCATCTACGTCATCGTCCGGCGGGCGACCGCGTCCGAGACGCTCGACTTCATCGGCACCGGCGGCGCGCTCGGCGGCGGCCTTGACGGCATCGAGAGCGACTGGTTCGAGGAGCGCTACGAACTCGGGTTCGTCGCGGCGGGCGAGACCATCGAGGTCGAGATCGCGTTCAAGAGCGACAATGACGGCGACGTCGGCGAGGGGTTCTACATCGACGACGTCCGGGTGACCGGCGGCGAGGCGCCGGTGACGTTTGTCAGCGGCGGCGACTGCCGCCCGGTGCTGATGAGCGCGGCGGCCCGGCCGAGCCTGTTCCGGGACCGGGTCCGCCTGAGTATCGCGGCGGTACCGGGGCGGCGGGCTCAGGGCCGCGTCTACGATGCCGGCGGCAGGCTGAGGCGGTCGTTCAGCGTCCGGGCCGAGGGCGGCCGGGTGGGCTGGACCTGGGATGGCCGCGACGATGGCGGCCGCGCGGTCGCGCCGGGCGCCTACTTCGTGCGCGTGCAATCGGAGGGCCAGACCGCGACGGTCCGGGTGAGCAGGACCCGCTAGCGGTTTTCGGCCGGCTCGGCGAGCCGGGCGCGGCGCTGGAGGTCGAGCAGGGCCTGGAGCCGACGGTCGAGGTCGGCTGCCCGGGCCCGGTCGTTGCGACGGTCGATCGCGCGACCGAGGACGTAGCCGAGGTACACCGCGTCCACCGCCATCCCGATGCCGGCGACGAACGCGGGCAGGGCGGCGAAGCCGTGTTTGTCGTTGACAACCCGGTCGACCCACTCGATGCGGCCGAAGAGGGTCGGGCCGGCGAGCAGGAAGAAGGTGTAGCCGGCGATGCCGCCGAGCAGCGCCCCGCCGACCGTCCAGTCGGCCCGGTGGCCGTGCGACTCCGGGAAGCTCAACGCGGCGGGCCGGCGGTCCTCGCGACCGCCGGCAAGGCAGCCCG
>JAWOHE010000090.1:0-11009 GCA_046485285.1 bacterium | reverse complement strand
CCGACCAGGTCCGTCCGCACTTAGTGCACCGTCTTCTGCGCTCGCCAAAACGGTAAACAGCAGCGCGACAACATGAAGATCTCGCGTGTAAAATGGCCATACACGCGAATTGTACGCAAAAACCGCCCCAACCCGCTGATATTCATGAAGATACAAGACTCGGCTTCAACAGAATTAATGCACACTTCCCGGTCCGCTCGCGCGACCGGCGGGACGGTATCAGCTGAACCGGTCGCGGCAGGTGATTTCGGAGAGCGACTTTCGGTCCCGGGGCTTTGCCTCCCGGGCCGGGTAGCCGAGCGGGGTGAGGGCAATCGGTTTCACTCCCTCGGGAATACCGAGGACCTTGCGGACCTCGTTCTCGACGAACGCTCCTATCCAGCAGGTACCGAGGCCTTCCGCGGCCGCGGCGAGAATCATGTGCTCGAGCGCGATGGTCACATCGACCGCCTCGGCGCTCCAGTAGCCGCCCATCCCGCCCCAGGCCTCGGATTCGACCGCGCAGCCACAGATGACGACCGGTGCCTCGGCGATGAACTTCTGGCCCCGGCAGGCCGGGACGAGCAGCTCGCGCTGTTGCGGGTCGGTGACGATGACGAACTTCCAGGGCTGGAGGTTCTTGGCCGAGGGCGCGAGCCGCCCGGCTTCGAGGATGCGGGCGAGTGCGTCCTCGGGGACCGGGTCCGGCCGGTATGCGCGGACGCTCAATCGCTTGCGGACGACATCATAGAAATCCATAAGCTCCGAGAGAAAGGGACAGAGGGACAGAGGACTGAAGGGACGAAGGCGCAGGTGACCGGACCGGCCTGCTCACCTTGACCCTTGAACCCTTTCCCGCAAAGCGCCCGACGCGATTTGAACGCGTGGCCTTCAGATCCGGAGTCTGACGCTCTATCCAACTGAGCTACGGGCGCGTGAATAGAATCTAGCCGAGAGCGGGCAGGAAGTCAAGCGGGCGGGGAGGAGCAGGGGCGGCCCGGTACTCCGGGCCGCCCCGGGAGTCGGCCTGGTCAGTTACCTGGTTTGTCCTCGGTCAGGGACTGCTCGACGCCCTCCAGTTCACGGCGGAGCTGGTCGCGGTAAGTCTCGAGATCCTTACGGGCTTCGGACTGGGTCGGGAACTGGCGTGGCCAGTAGCCCGGCGCTGCAGTCGGAGGCACGGCCGTGATGCCCCAGGCAGCGCGACCCCAGCCCATCCCGCGACCCCAGCCCATCCCGCGGCCGCGTCCCATTCCGCCACCCCAGCCGCCGCTCACGAAGCCGGGCTGGCCGAAGCCGGCGCAGTGGCCGAGACCCCGGCCGCTCATCGGCCCGAGTCCCATCGGTCCGGTCCTGTCTCCACGAGGCATTTCGAACTCCTTTCGGTTATGCAGTAATATGCGTATATAAGCATCTGCCTATATAATAAGGAAAAGGGGGTTGCCGTCAAGCTTCTTTGTCTTGTCCGTCATCTTCCCCGCGACCGGTGATTTCGCGTTCGACGCGTTCCAGTTCCCGGCGCAGGAAGTCCCGGTACTGGGCCAGGGCCTCGGCGCTGGACCGGGTCGACAGCCTGACGCCAAGGGCTGCGGAGCCGAGCTGGTAGCGCGCGAGGGGGGCGGGCTCCAAGGCGTAGAAGACTTGCTGGCCCTGGCGGCGGTCGGTGACGAAGCCGGCTTCGCGCAGGACGGCGAGGTGTTGCGATGTCGCGGGCTGGGTTATGCCGAGCCGCCGGGCAATCTCGTTGACCGGCTGGGGTCCGGCTCGGAGTATTTCGATAATGTCGTGACGGGTTTCCGTGCCCAGCAGACGGAACATCCGGGCACCACCGCCCCGGTGATGGCGACCGCGGCCACGTCCGAACACGGTCTGAGTGTAAGTCAAGGCGGACGAATGTCAACTCAGCGCCTCGCCGGAAGCGCAGGTTTGACAGTCGGGAGCCTCGGCCTATAATGAGCATATGCTCATTATAGGATTGGCTGGCTGATGCCTCGGCCCAGGCGGTGTCGCTGGGTGCTGGGCCGGCCGGCCAGCATGTCGTTCAAGCCCCGGGGCGTGCCGATGCGGTCGCTTGCGACGGTCGTGCTGACCCTCGACGAGGTCGAGGCGCTGCGGCTCGCCGACCTTGAAGGCGGATACCAGGAGGACGGGGCCGAGAGCATGAAGGTCTCCCGGCAGACATTTGGCCGGATACTGTCAGCCGCCCGGCGCAAGGTCGCGGACGCACTGCTCAACGGCAAGGCGCTGGTGTTCGAACGCGGCGCCGGGGTGCAGCAACTGGCCGGCATTCGCTGCCGCGACTGCGGCTTCGAATGGGAAGAGATGCCCGAAGACAGCGCGTCCGATTGCCCGCGGTGCGGCCAGTCGGTGAACGCGCAGGACACAGGAGGAGATGATGAAGGTAGCCGTTAGTGCCGTCGGCCCGGGTCTCGACGCGGCCGTCGACGAGCGGTTCGGCCGGTGCGCTTACTTCCAGTTCATTGACACGGAGACGATGGCGAGCGAGGCAGTTCCCAACACCGCGGCCGAGTCGGGCAGCGGCGTCGGGGTCCAGGTCGCGCAGATGCTGGCCGACCGCGGCGTTGGCGCGGTCGTGACCGGCAACTGCGGTCCGAAGGCGTTCGCGACGCTGCACGCGGCCGTCGTCCCGGTGTACACGGGCGCGGCCGGGACGGTGGCCGAGGCGGTCGCGGCGCTGAACCGTGGCGAACTCCGCAGCGCGGACGGGCCGACAGGGCCCGCGCACCACGGGATGGGAGGGCGGTGATGTCCGCGCCCGGGATTGACCCGAAGGACCAGGCGAAGATCGACGACACGCTCGGCCGAATCCGCAACCGCCTGCTGGTGTTCAGCGGCAAGGGCGGGGTAGGCAAATCGACGGTCGCGGTCAACGTCGCGGTCGGGCTCGCGCTCAAGGGTCGCCGGGTCGGGATGCTCGACGTCGACATCCACGGCCCGAACGTCGCGAAGATGCTGGGCGCCGAGGGCGAGTCGCTCGGGATGACCCCGGGCGAGAAGATCAGGCCGGTCGACGCGGCCCACGGCATCAAGCTGGTCTCGATGGCCTATCTGCTTGAGGGGAAGGACCTGCCGGTGGTCTGGCGCGGGCCGATGAAGATGCGGGTGATAATGCAGTTCCTCGGCGACGTCGACTGGGGCGACCTCGACTGGCTGGTAATCGACTCGCCGCCCGGCACCGGCGACGAGCCGCTGACCGTCGCCCAGCTCATCCCGGCAACCGCGGCGCTGGTCGTGACCACGCCGCAGGAGGTCGCGCTGATGGACACCCGGCGGGCGGTGAAGTTCGCCGAGATGCTGAAGCTCAAGGTGCTCGGTGTGGTCGAGAACATGAGCGGGCTCACATGCCCGCACTGCGGCAGGGAGATCGAGCTGTTCAAGTCCGGTGGCGGCGGCGCGATGGCGCGCGAGATGCTTGTGCCGCTGCTGGGCAAGGTGCCGATTGACCCGGCGATGGTCGGGTCGGGCGACGAGGGTCTACCGCTCGTCAGCGCCCACCCGGATTCGCCGGCGAGCAAGGTCCTTCTCGAAGTGGTCGAGCGAGTCATCGAATCGGAGGCAAAGTGAAAGTTGCGGTTGCGACCGACAACGGAATGGTATCGGCCCACTTCGGCCGCTGTTCCGAGTACACACTGGCCGAGATCGAGGACGGCAGGGTGGTGAAGACTGACTTGGTTCCAAACCCCGGGCACGAGCCGGGCTTCCTGCCCAGGTTCCTGGCCGAGAAGGGCGCGAAGGTGATAATCTGCGGCGGGGCGGGGCCGCGCGCCCAGGCGCTCTTTGCCGAGCAGAACATCGAGATGTGCATGGGGATATCAGGGCCAGTTGCGGCGGTCCTGGAGCAGTACGCGGCAGGCAACCTGACCGCGGGCAGTTCAACCTGCGACCATAATTCAAGAGGTGACGGTACTCATCAGCACTCTTGCTGATGCAAGGAGGAATCATGCCTGGAAGAGACGGAACCGGCCCAAGAGGCCAGGGACCGAGGACCGGCCGGGGAATGGGCGGTGGCGCGCTGGGCCGCGGAATTGGCGCCGGAACAGGCGGGCAGTGTGTCTGCCCGGCCTGTGGTGCAAAGGCACCTCATCAACGCGGTGTTCCATGCAGCAACGTGAAGTGCCCGAAATGTGGAAGCCTGATGGCAAGGGCGAGCTGATGCCGATCTATGAGTACCGCTGCAAGTGCGGCCGCGAGGTCGAGGACCTGCGCAAGGTATCGGAGGCCGACGCCGAATGTCTCTGCCCGGACTGCGGCGCGCGGATGGAGCGCAAGCTGTCGGCCCATTCCGGGGTGCGGATGGGCGGGGAGCGCGGGTCAACCTGTTGCGGACGGTCGGAGCCCTGCGGTGCGCCGCCCTGTGCCGACGGGGCCTGCCGAATCGGGGACTGAGCGGGCGTGGTCGTCGCGGTCGCCAGCGGCAAGGGCGGAACCGGCAAGACGACGGTCGCGGTCAGCCTGGCGCTGGTCACCGGCAGCCAGTATCTCGACTGCGACGTCGAGGAGCCCAACGGCCACATCTTCCTGAAGCCGGCGATAACCGGGCGGGCAGTGGTGAACAAGCTGGTGCCCGAGGTCGACCCCGGGAAGTGCACGCTCTGCCACGAGTGCTCGCGGGCCTGCGCCTACCACGCGCTGGCGGTCCTGCCCGGCCGGGTGCTGGTCTTCCCCGAGTTGTGCCATTCCTGCGGTCTGTGCGCGTGGGTCTGCCCGGAAAAGGCAATCAGCGAGAAGGAAATCCCGATCGGCGTCGTCGAGACCGGCGCCGGCGGCAGTACCGGTTTCGTCCAGGGCCGGCTGAACATCGGCGAGCCGATGGCGGTCCCGGTCATCCGCGCCGTCAAGCGTGAGATCAGCACCGACGGGGGCGCAATCCTCGATGCACCACCGGGCACGTCGTGCCCGGTGGTGCAGTCGGTGCTCGGCAGCGACTTCTGCCTGCTCGTGACCGAGCCGACGCCCTTCGGCCTGCACGACCTCACGCTTGCGGTCGAGACCCTGCGCCGGCTGGACATCCGGTTCGGCGTGGTCCTGAACCGGGCCGACATCGGCGACGACAAGACCGAGCAGTGGTGTTCCGCCGAGGGCATCCCGATCCTGATGCGGATTCCGCACGACCGGCGCATCGCCGAGGCCTACTCCCGGGGCATGTCGCTGGTCGAGGCCCTGCCCGGGTACCGGGCCGCGTTCGGCGAGCTCTGGCAGCGCGTCCGGGAGCTCGCCTCATGACCGCGCCGGCGCGCCGGCTCACGGTCGTCAGCGGCAAGGGCGGGACCGGCAAGACCGTCGTGTCGGCGTCGTTCGCGGTGCTGGCGGGCGATTGCGTGCTGGCCGATTGCGACGTCGACGCGGCCGACCTGCACCTTTTGTTCCAGCCCGAGGTGCTCGAGCGGCACGAGTTCAGCGGCGGCAGTATCGCGGTGCGCGACCCCGGACCCTGCACCGATTGCGGCCGATGCCGCGAGGTCTGTCGGTTCGACGCGGTCACGGAGTCCTTCGACATCGACCCGGTCGCGTGCGAGGGTTGCGGGTTCTGTGCCCGCGCCTGCCCGGCGGGCGCAATCCGGATGACCCCGGCGGTCAACGGCGAGTGGTTCGTGTCGCGGGTGCGGTGCGGGATGATGGTCCACGCCCGGCTCGGCCCGGCGGAGGAGAACTCGGGCAAGCTCGTGACCGCGGTCCGGAAGCGGGCGGCCGCGATTGCCGCGGACCGCGGCGCCCGGTACGTGATTGCCGACGGCCCGCCGGGCATCGGCTGCCCGGTCATCGCCGCGATAACCGGCGCGGAGATGGTGCTGGCCGTTGCCGAACCCAGCCTGTCGGGCATCCACGACCTCAAGCGGGTGGCCGAGGTCGCGGGGCGGTTCGGGATCCGGGCCGGGTGCCTCGTCAACCGGTTCGACATCAACCCGGGCAACGCCCGGGCGCTCGAGGACTGGTGCCGGGAGAATGGCGTCGAGGTCGTCGGCAGGGTGCCCTACGACGAGGCGGTAACGCGCGCGGTCGTCGCGGGCCGGACCGTGGTTGAAGGCGAGTCTTCGCCGGCGCGGTCGGCGATCGAGGCCGCGTGGCGAAAGGTGGCGGAGTGCCTGGCGGAGACGAAGTAGCCGGCGGGGCTGACGAGTTCGACCGGATGCAGGAGGAGATCCTGCGCGAGGCGGCACGTGTCTACTCGCCGAAAGTGATCGAGCTCTGGCGGAATCCCCGGCACGCGGGCTGGCTCGAGAATCCGGACGGTTACGCCAGCATCACCGGGCCGTGCGGGGACACGATGCAGATATGGCTTCGGGTCGAGGGCGGCGCGGTTGCCGAGGCGACGTTCTGGACCGACGGCTGCGGCCCGAGCATCGTCTGCGGGAGCATGGTGACGATACTGGCCCGGGGTCGGACGATCGAGGAAGCCGCCGCGCTTGACCAGCAGGCGGTGCTCGACGCCCTGGGCGGGCTGCCCGAGGAGAGCCGGCATTGCGCGCTGCTGGCCGCGCGCACGCTGGTCGAAGCGGTCAACCAGGCCAGGGACAAGGAGGCAGGATGAGGAAGCTGGCATTGTTCGCGTTCAGCCCGGACCCGGGCTGTTTCTCCCACGTGATGCTCAACGCGCTCGAGATGCGCGACCGGGGTTGGGAGGTGAAGATAGTGCTCGAGGGCGAGGCGACGAAGCACGCCTCGGTGATGCGCAACGAGACCAAGCCGTTTCACGCCCTCTACCGCCGGACCCTGAACGAGGGCCTGTTCGACTGCGTCTGCAGGGCCTGCGCGACGAAGTTCGGGGTCCTGCAGGCGGCGACCGAGCAGGGCATCAGGGTCTGCGGCGAGATGGACGGCCACCCGGCGGTCGGCCGGTACCTTGCCGACGGCTGGGAGGTGCTGGTATTCTAGCCGTAATGCTGGCGCTGCTGGCGGCGCCACCCGGAGGAGGCGCGATGACCGACGACGCGAAGTTCAGACTGGTTGTGGTCTATGATAACCGGACGCTGGTCGAGGGACTCGAGCCGGACTGGGGATTTGCCTGCGTGGTGATGCGCGGGGCGGACACGGTGCTGTTCGATACCGGGGCGAAGCCGGCGGTACTCGCGGCCAACCTCGCCGCGCTCGGGTTCGGATTGACCGGTTTCGACCGGGTGGTGATATCCCACGACCACTGGGACCACAACGGCGGGCTCGAGGCGGCGCTGGGCCGGCGGTGCGGCCGCTGCTGGCTGCCGGCTTCGGCCTCGGAGAGTCTCGCGGCCCGGGTCAGGGCCCTGGGCGCCGAACCGGTGCGGGTGGCCGGGCCGGCTGAGCTCGTGCCCGGCATCCGGACCACGGGTGAGATTGCCGGCGACCCGCCCGAGCAGGCGCTGGTCATCGCAACCGCGGCCGGGCCGGTGGTCGCCACCGGCTGCGCGCACCCGGGCGTGGCGGCAATGTGTCGGGCAGTCAGCGAGCAGTTCGGGCTCGCGCCGGCGCTGGTCGTCGGCGGGTTTCACCTGCGCGAGTCCGGGCCAGGGCAGGCCCGGGCGGCGAGCGCCGAACTCGAAGCACTCGGAGTGCGCCGGGTCGGGCCGGCCCACTGCACGGGCGAGGCGGCGCGGGCGGTGTTCGAGGAGGAGTGGGGCGAGCGGTGCGAGAACGTCGGCTGCGGCTGGAGCGCTGAATGGGCGGCGCGGTGAACTGCGCGGACTGTGGCGACAAGCGCTGCTACGGCGGCAGGGATTGCTTCGGCCTGGCCGAGGAGTCGGCCGCGCGTTGCGCGGACCCGACGGTGCTGGCGATGACCCGGGTCGCCACCCGGCTCGAAGGGCGCCACTACATGCAGCTTTGCCGGCTCGAGGAGCTCGCCCGCTTCTGCCGGGAGATGGGCTATCGCCGGCTCGGCATCGCCTTCTGTATCGGCCTTGCCGACGAGGCCCGGGTGCTGGCCGGCCTGCTCGCGAAGCGGTTCGAGGTCGAGTCGGTCTGCTGCAAGGTCGGCGGGGTCGAGAAGGAACGGTTCGGGCTGGACAAGATCAAGGCCGAGCGGGTCGAGGCGATGTGCAACCCGGTCGGCCAGGCACTAGCCCTGAACAAGGCCAGGACCGACCTCAACATCATCGTCGGGCTGTGCATCGGCCACGACATCACCTTCACGCAGCACAGCGCCGCGCCGGTCACCACCTTCGTCGTCAAGGACCGGTTGCTGGCTCACAACCCGGCCGGTGCGCTGTACTCCGGCTACTGGCGCAGGCGGATCGAAAGGGAGCTGGAAGACGATGAGCGGGCGTGACCGGAGAGCCGGGGACACGATCCGGGTTTCGGAGGACCGAAAGCCGGTCATGTCCCCGGGGTCGCCTTTCGACGCGCTGGCCGCGAAGTACGACGGCTGGTACGACGGCAAGGGCCGGTTCGCGTTCGAGACCGAGCTCGCGGCGCTCCGGCCGCTCCTGCCCGGGCTGGAGAAGCCCTGGCTGGAAATCGGGGTCGGCACCGGCCGGTTCGCGCAGGCGCTCGGCATCCCGCAGGGCGTTGACCCGTCGGAGGGACTGCTGAAGCTCGCCCGGTCCCGGGGCATCGACGTGCTCTGGGGCGAGGGCGAGGAGACGGCGTACAAGGCAGGGAGCTTCGGTACCGTCTTCCTGCTCACGACCTGGGCGTTTCTCAGTGACCGGCAGGCGGTCCTTCGCGAGTGCCGCCGGATACTCAGGCCCGGCGGCCGGGTTGTCAACGCGTTTCTCGACCGGGACGGCGCGTGGGGGAGAGACTACGTCGCGAAAGGACGGGAAGGCCACCCGTTGTTCAGCAGGGCGTGGTTCGCCACTCACCCGGAGGTGGTCGCGGAGTTCGAGCAGGCCGGGTATCGCATCGAGCGGACGGTTTCGACGCTGTTTCTCGGACCCGGGGAATGTGACCGGGCCGAGGAGCCGCGTGATGGCTACGTCCCGGGCGCGAGCTTCGTGGTCGTAGTCGCGGCCGCCTGACGCCCGGCGTTGAACCGCGCCGGCCGCGGCTACCGCTGAATCACGACCTTGGCACTACGACCGCGGTGAAGGGCCGCTCCCTGCCCTGGAGTGCAACACCGACTTGACCGGTCGGGCCCGGCGGCGATAATGAGATATGGTGGTCAAGGTAGAAGTCTACTCCGATGGCGAGCAATGGTGCGCCCGTGGGGTTGGTGGGGACATCTTCACGTGCAGCGACACGCTGGATGGTCTACTGGTTGAAGTCCGCGAAGCCGTTGCCTGTCACTACGAAGATGAACTGAAGGCGGGCAAGCCGCTGTCCATCCTGTTCCTGACCGAAACCGAGGTCACGAGTGCCGCCCCGTCTGCCGCCAACTAGCGGCGACTCGCTTGTCAAGCTGCTGCAGAGTCTCGGCTACTCGGTGGTCCGGCAGCGCGGCAGCCACGTCCGGCTTCAGAGGGTTTCCGAGGCCGGGGTCCACCGCATCACGGTCCCGGCACACAAGACCCTGGCCAAGGGTACGCTGAACGACATCCTGAGCCGGGTCAGCATCTGGACCGGCGTATCCAAGACCAAGCTACTGGACCGGCTGTAACCGTTTCGTTCCGGTCAGACTGCCGGCCTACCGCTGAATCACGACCTTCGCAGTTTGCCCCTCGACCCCTTGACCCCTCGACCCTCTGCCCGGATGAGCTGCGCCCCGGCCGTCAGTCCGCCAGCCGGATACTGAACACTTCGTAGGCAACCCGGCGCAGGATTTCGATTGACAGGCTCCGGGCGACCCACTTGGCGGCCAGGGCCGCGGCTTCGCCGACCGCCGAGTCGCCGCTGACCCGGTTGGTCAGCTTCCAGAGCTCCCGGGCGTAGTCGAGGTAGAAGACAAACAGCATCGGCGGCACTCCCGTGGTGCAGAGCACCGCCCGGGTGTCGGCCTCGACCGCGTGCAGGCCGTCCATCGAGGCCTGGACCCGGGCAGTCAGGGCCGGCTGTGTCATCAGCCCGGCCATCTTCTCGGAACTGCCTTCCGGCAGTCTGCCGTCGGCCCGGCGCTCGAAGCGCAGGCGGTACTTGGCCCAGCGGGTCGCGCCGTCGGGCGGTGGGACAGGATATGCGGACATAGCGTCTCCTTTGCGGGTCTTCCCGCATTCTGCGGACATTATCGGACTCCAGGGCTCCGGCTCACCACAAGCGGGCTGGTTCAGCCGGGGTCCCTCATATAGTTATATCCTCTCGGAGCCCCGATCTTCCGCCTGAACTTCATCTTCGACCTGACCGGACGCGGCTGTACCGTGCCAACCGGATTCTTTGCGGAGAGTTGCGCGGCAGGCCTGACCGTCGTTTTCCGGCACCCGGAGCCGCATTCCCCGGTTGACCCGGCCGATGACTCGGGCAGTGACCGACCCGGTGACCGGGCGGGTGAGCGGGCGGTTTGCCGGGCCGGTGAATGGCTCGATTGCCGGCCGGATGATACGCCGGATGATGCGCCGGATGATACGCCGGATGACCCGGAGAGTGACCGGCCGGGTGACGCTCCGGGTTACCGGTCCGATAACCCGGGGGGTCACCGGGGGGATAGGGGAGGGGGGAAATCCGGATACATCCTAAGAGCAATCCAGCTAAGTGTTTAGCCGGATACCTGGCGATTATGAACCGTTAGTAGTTACTCAAACTCCACATCCAGAATTCTGCGTCAGGCGGTGGTCGTGAGGCGGTCCGGCCGGCCGGGGCCATTCGGTTAGCCGGGCCGGAGGCCTCGGGCCAATGGCGGGGAATTCCCATTGCCTGATCCGAGACTGCAGGAACGCGGTGGTGTCAACATCTTTGTCACCGTTCTCCCGCGGTGGGACACCCTGCTTGACACCGAGGGCAGCAATGCTATAAAATGACTGCGTGGAGTGTCAACCAGCGCACGGGCGTGGAGCCCGCGCCCTGATACCTGGAGTCCGGACGGTAGCCGTTCTGGTCGTCTCGCTGGCCACGTGCAGTCTGGCCCAGGTAACGTTCGAGCGCCTTTGGGTCTGGCCGTGGGGCAGTTCGTACTGCTACACGGTTGAGCAGACCCGCGACCGAGGGTACATCATCGGGTGCAACGCCAG
>JAWOHE010000083.1:0-2989 GCA_046485285.1 bacterium | reverse complement strand
ACCTTCGACGAGGGCTACGACGCCGACCAGATCTGGTCGCCCGACGGCCGCTTCATCGCCTTCAGCTCGAACCGCGGCAGCGGCAACAACGCCGTCTACCGCAAGGCGGCGGACGGCTCGGGCGACGTGGAGTTGTTGATCGAGCCCGGAGAGCTGCCGGCGCTCTACCCGACCTCCTGGTCTCCCGACGGTCAGTGGCTCGCGCTGTGGACGGCCAACTCGGACATCTTCGTCGCGCGGCTCGACGGCGGTGCGCCGGAGCCCTACCAGGCGACCGAGTTCGGCGAGTTCAACCCGAGCTTCTCACCCGACGGGCGCTGGATGGCCTACGACTCCAACGAGTCCGGCCGGCTCGAGATCTACGTGCGCGCCTTTCCGGCGGGGGGCGGCAAGTGGCAGGTGTCCGACGGCGGCGGCGCGCTGGCCCGCTGGTCGAAAAACGGCCGCGAGCTCACCTACCGAACCGACGACGGCATCATGGTGGTCGAGGTCGACGGCAGCCGCGACACCTTCGAGGTCGGCACCCCCCGCAAGCTCTTCGAGGGGCCCTTCCTCGGCGGTTCGACCGGCATCGCGGTCGGCGGCTACGTCTTCCCCGACTACACCGTCAGCCGCGACGGCGAGCGCTTCGTCATGTTCGCGGGCCGCGACGAGACCAGCCGGCCGACCTCGGTCCGGCTCGTGACCAGCTGGTTCGACGAGCTGCGCCGCCTCACCGCCGCAGGCACCAGGTAGGGAGATCCCAGGGCGGCTTGGCATCTCCCGCTCGCGGGCTCTGAAATCTCGGAAGCCCTGCGCTATGCTCCGGTCATGCCGGTAGTCGCCGCCACGATCGCGGCCAAGAACCAGCTCGCGCTGGCCCGGGTGGTTGCCGACTCCTTCGCGCAGCACCATCCGGAGGTCCCGTTCGTGGTCCTCCTGGCCGACGAGGTTGATGGTTGCTTCGACCCGGAAGCCGAGGCGTTCGAGGTCGTGCCCTTGAAGGCCATGGGCCTCGAAGGCGGGGAGCGGCTGTGCTTCCGCTTCCCGCAGCAGCCGCTCTCCTACGCCTGCACGCCGATGCTGATTTCCTACCTCCTGGACAGGGGCTTCGATCGAGTCCTCTTCTTCAAGCAGGAGAGCATGGTCCTGGGGCGGATGGACGATGCCATCGAGCTCTTGGGGAAATGCTCGGTCCTCCTGACGCCTCACCTCGTGCGACCCCTCGCCGGCGCCGACGCGGCGGAGAGGGAGCTCACGATCCTGCTTTCGGGCGTGCACAACATCGGCTTCGTCGGAGTGTCCGACACCGAGAGCGCGCGGCGGCTCCTCTCGTGGTGGGCGGAGCGCACCACCGATGTCTGCGAGCACGCGGTCGGCGAAGGCGTCCACTACGAGCAGCGCTGGCTCGATCTGGCGCTGTCCTACTTCGACGGCGTCAGATGCCTCCGCGATCCGTCGTACAACGTGGCCCACTGGAACCTCCCCGAGCGCAGAGTGACCATCGCGGGCGACCGGGTCATGGTGGACGGTCGCCGGTGCCGGCTGTTCAGGTTCAGCGGCTACGACTTCGATCGACCGGACCGGCCGACGCGGTACTTCGACCGGTTGACGATGGATGAGATCGGCGCTGCGGCGACCGTCTTCACCCGCTACCACCGTGAGCTGGAGCGCCACGGTTTCGGAACGACTTCGCGCTGGTCCTATGCCTGGGATCGCTTCGACAACGGCGTCGCGATTCCCGACGTCGTGCGCGAGATCTACCGCGACGCCGAGTCGTCCGGAACCGTCTTCGAGCGTCCCTTCACGGCCGGAGAAGACGAGAGCTTCTTCACCTGGCTGGGCACACCGGCGGACAGAGGATGGCCTCATCAGATCGTGACCAACCTGTGGTTGGGCGTGTGGCAGCGGCGCGTCGATGTGCAGGAGGCCTATCCGGAACCCCTCGGAAGGGACCGGGAGGGCTTTCTCGGCTGGACGCGCAGCTCGGGTCGGGTCGAGCACCGCATCCCCGAGGAGCTGTGGTGAGCGACGCGGACGACGTCGCGCGGCACCGGCGTCCGCGACTGGCCGTCGCCACGGTGGCGGCCAGGAACTTCTGGGCCAGGGTGCGGGTGTTGGCGCGGTCACTCGCCGCACACAACGACGGTTTCGAGCTCTACGCGCTCCTGAGCGACGAGCTCGATGGCCGCATCGATCCCGGTCGGGAGCCCTTCAACATTGTTCGTCTGAACTCGCTCGGCCTGACCGGCGGACAGCTGAGCCGGCTGGCGTTCGGCTACGACCGCAAGGCCCTCGCCGCGGCGCTGAAACCGCTGCTGCTCCGCAAGCTCCTAACCGACGGCTACGAGCGTGCCCTGCTGATCGATGCCGACTCGCTGGTCCTCGGTTCACTGCAACCCGTCGTCGAAGCGCTCGACGAGCATCGGATCGTGCTCAGCCCCCATCGCCTGCATCCCGAGCGGGGGGTCGACGCCATGCCCACCGACCTTCGACTGCTGCGCACCGGGACCTTCAACGGCGGGCTGGTGGGTGTCCGTCGGTCTCCGCAAGCACATGAATTTCTCGACTGGTGGTGGGAACGTCTCGAGCGACACTGCGTCCACGACGTCGGCAGGGGCCTGCACCTGGATCAGCGGTGGCTCGACCTTGTCCCCGGTCTCTTCGAGGGCGTTCATGTGCTGCGCGACGGCCGATTCAACGCGGCCTACTGGAACCTCGACCAGGGGGTCGTGGTTCCGGACGACGGCGCGGACGCTGCGTCGAATGGCTCGGCCTGCTGCCTCTTCCACTTCAGCGGTTACGATCCTGCCCGCCCGGAGCAGGTGACCTCGTATCTGCCCGACCTCCGGGTTGACGAGGCCGGCCCGGCAGCGCGGCTCTTTCATGGGTATCGGGAGCTCCTGCTCGGAGCCGGTCAGGCCGAGATCGCGGCATGGCCGTACGCCTACGAGCGCTTCGACAACGGCGTCGAGATCCCGGACATCGTCCGCCGCATCTTCCACGACCT
>JAWOHE010000073.1:0-14464 GCA_046485285.1 bacterium | reverse complement strand
ATATCGCTGGTCAGGCTGTCTTCGACCCGCTCGCCGACGAAGAAGAGCCGGCCGTGGTACGGCAGATAGATCAGGGCGGAGTGGGAGAGCTTGGCTTCGTCGTACCACAGTTCGTCCCATTCGTCATCGTTGAACTCATAGACGAACAGATACGTCTCCCACTCTTCTTCCTCCTCATCGGCGTCAAGGTTCACCGAGTGTACCGCCCAGATGCGGTTGCCGCCGAAGACGAATCCTCTGCCTTCGACGAAGACCGGCTCTTCCAGCGGCCCCAGTTGCTCCCACCCTTGAGCCGGCAGGCTCTGGGCCACGACGGTCAATGCCGTGGACGCAACCAACAGCATCAAGGTCAACAGAGTTCTCATGAACTCCTCCTTCTTGTTTCTGTCCGGCTCGGGCCGGGCCGGGAAGGCCGTATGGGACGGCCCGGATGCCGCCGGGGCGAGCCGCTCAGCACCGGTACCCTGCCAGACTCCTCTTCAATACTGCGTGCAACATTTGTGCCCGAAAACGCTACTTGGGCACATTTCTCGTAAGTCACCACGGAAGAGAGCGTTAGCTCATCTCTCTCTCTCTCTCTCTCTCTCTAAGCAGGCCGATTGCCGCTAATTCTGCGGCGACTGCCGCAGTTTGCGGCAGTTGGGCGGGTTCGGACCGCGGTTCAGGTTCCTTTTGGCAGTCTATCTTGTGGCTCGTTCTATACTCTACCCGCATTTCCCGGCTGACCCGGCCGATGACTCGGGCAGTGACCGACCCGGTGACCGGGCGGGTGAGCGGGCGGTTTGCCGGGCCGGTGAATGGCTCGATTGCCGGCCGGATGACCGGTCGGGTGATGCGCCGGATCACCCGCCGGATGACCGGTCTGGTGACCGGCCGGGTCGCTTTCCGGGTTACCGGTCCGATGACCCGGGGGGTCACTGGGGGGATGGGGGAGGGGGTAAATTCAGAGGCGAATGAAGTTCTGGCTTTTCAATCGATTATGACGATTTAGCGATTGACCGGGCCGTTAGTTTGTACTAACATAGGCTATGGATGGTAATGTGAAGGCGGCTGGCTTCAGACCGGGATAGACGGTTGCGCCGGGTGCGGCGTTACGCGGGTTGCGGCTTCGGGCCGGGCTGAGCCTCGTCGAGCTGGCGCACCTTAGGGGCAGCGAGCCCGGCTTCTTTTCACGTCTCAGCTGGCTTGAGCACGGCCGGGTGCGACGCCCGACGCTGGGGCTGGTTGTCGATTACCTGCGGGCCTGCCCGCGCGTTGCACGCAGGCGGGCCTGCGGGGTGTCGTTTGAGATGACCGGAGGGGGTCCTGCGGCCGTCGGTCGGAGTGACAGCCTGGCGCCATTCAGCGGGGTGCGGGCTCTCGCGTAAGGCGCGAATCGGAAGCGAGGCAAACACGAAGGATACGAAGTCAGAACCCGGAGCGCTGAAGTCCGAAGGCGGAGTCGTGTCAGGGATGTCGCTCCTACAGGGCACGAAGGGCGCGCGAAGGCAGAGCGCGGAAGCCGGAAGGGCGGAAGCGGAAGTGGCGGAGAGGGATTTCTCCACTCCGGGCCTCTGGCCCTCCGGTCGAGATGACGGAAAGGTGCCTTGCGGCCGTTGGTCGAGATGACAGGATGACCCTGGTGCCAGTGCGTCATGACCGGGTCGCGCCGACGGGCGCGGGTCAGCGGTCGAGGGCGGCGTCAGCGAGGCCCCAGCCGGCCGCGAGCGCCTGCTGGTTGAGCTCGAGGGTGCGGGGCGGGACCCGTGACGCGACCGACTTCTCGAGCGATTCGAGCTTGACGATGCCGGTGGCCCGGGCGACCGCACCGAGCATCACGATGTTGGCGAAGAGGTCGCGGCCGAGCTTGCCGCGGGCGGTCTCGGATATCGGCAGGCAGAGCGCGCCCTCGCGCGGGCAGGAGCGGACGTAGAAGTCGTCGATGATGGCGAGGCCGGAGGTCTTGAGGTCGGGCAGGAACTTGTCGGCCGCCTGCTGGCTGAGGCAGACGAGGACGTCGAGGAGCCGGGCCTTGGGGAAGAGGATGGGCTGGTCGGCGATTATGACGTCGGCCTTGGCCGCGCCGCCGCGGGCCTCCGGGCCATAGGCCTGGGTCTGGACGACGTGGCGGCCTTCGTGGACGCCGGCGGCCTCGGCGAGGATGATGCTGGAAAGTATGACGCCCTGGCCGCCGGTGCCGCCGAGCCGGACTTCGGTTCTCACGCGTCCTTCCCGGTCGCCTGCTCGCGGACCTGCTGGTAGAGCGTGGTGTAGGGCGGGACTTCCTCGCGGTCGTGGAGGACGCCGATGACGAACCGCTTGTCCTCGCTCCAGGGGTCGGCGACCTCGCCGACGTCGACCGAGTTCTCCTTGAACCACTTGAGCATCGCGACCGCGTCGCCGATGCGCTGGTGACGGCCGTAGAGGGTCGGGCACTGGCTGACGATTTCGACGATGCTGAAGCCGTTCTTGGTGAGTGCGAGCTTCATCATCTTGGCGAGGTGGGTGACGTGGTAGGTGGTGCTGCGGGCGACGAACATCGCGCCTGAGGCGCGGGCCATGAAGCAGATGTCGAAGTCGCGCTCGCAGTTGCCGTAGGGGGCGGTGGCGGCGATGTCGTGGGTCGGCGTGGTCGGCGAGTACTGGCCGCCGGTCATCCCGTAGGTGCGATTGTTGATGACGAAAACGGTGACGTTGACGTTGCGGCGGGCGGCGTGGATGAAGTGGTTGCCGCCGATCGCGAGCATGTCGCCGTCGCCGCCGAAGACGACGATGTCGAGGTCGGGCCGGGCGAGCCGGACGCCGGTCGCGGCCGCGAGGGCCCGGCCGTGGAGGGTGTGGAAGGTGTCGCAGTCGAGGTAGCCGGGGACGCGCGAGGAGCAGCCGATGCCGGAGATGACGCAGAGCCTGGCCGGGTCCCGGCCGAGGTCGATGAGCACGCGGACGAGCGTGGCCATCGCGGTGCCGATGCCGCAGCCCGGGCAGAGGATGTGGGGGAAGCGCTCGTCGAGCCGGAAACGGTCGAGGAAGCGGTCGGCGGGCGCGTCACCGAGATTATAGAGCATCGACGATTTCCTCGGGGGTGAGCATCTCGCCGTCGTAGCGGAGGACCGGGACGACCGGGATGTCCGGGCTGACGGTGCGCTCGATGGTCCGGTTGAGTTGGCCCATGTTCATCTCCGGGACGATGACCCGGCGGGCGCTCCGGAGCAGGGAGACTAGCCGCTGTTGCGGGAAGGGCCAGATCATCCGCAGGCGCAGGATGCCGACCCGCCGGCCGGTCTCGCGCTCGAACTGGTGCTTGGCCTCCATCGCCGAGCGGGCGGTCGAGCCGTAGCAGACGATGACCGTCTCGGCACCGAGGTCCTCGAAGGTGAGGTCCCAGAGCCAGGAGCGGTTGTCCTCGACCTTGCGGTTGAGGCGGTCGAGATTCCACCGGGTGACCTCCGGGTCGTCGGACGGGAAGCCGTCGCGGCGGTGGATGAGGCCGGTGAGGTGGATGCGGTAGCCCTCGCCGAAGCTGGCGATGCGGCTGTCGTAGTTGGTGTCGTCGGCGAAGTGCTCGTACTCCTCGGGCGGCTTCCTGGGGTTGCCGGGCTGCCAGACGTCGGGCCGGTCGGGAAGCTCGACTGGCTCGCGCATGTGGCCGACGATCTCGTCCATCAGGACGATTACCGGCATGCGCAGGCGCTCGGAGATATTGACCGCCTCGACGGTGAGGTCGAAGCACTCGCGGACGTCCCAGGGGCAGAGCGCGACGGCCGGGTGGTCGCCGTGGGTGCCGTGGCGGGCCTGCATCACGTCGGCCTGGGCCGAGCGGGTCGGCGAGCCGGTGGCCGGTCCGCCGCGCATCACGTTGACGATGATGCAGGGGAGTTCGGTCATTATCGAGTAGCCGATGCCTTCCTGCATCAGCGAGAAGCCGGGTCCGGAGGTCGCGGTCATCGCCTTGAGCCCGGCCGCGGTCGCGCCGTTCATGCAGCAGATCGAGCCGATTTCATCCTCCATCTGGACGAAGGTGCCGCCGAGCCGGGGCAGCTCGCGGGCGAGGTACTCGGCAATCTCGGTCGAGGGCGTTATCGGGTAGCCGGCGAAGAAACGGACCCCGGTGCGCAGTGCGCCGATGGCGCAGGCCTCGTTGCCGGAGAGGAGTTGCGACGCCACCGCTAGGCCTTTGCCTTCTTCGCCCGGGTGACATAGATGGCGAGGTCCGGGCAGCGGAGCTCGCACATCCGGCAGGCGATGCACTTCTCCGGGTGGGCGACGGTGACCTTGAACCGGTCGTCAAGGGCGAGGGTGCCGGTCGGGCAGAATTCGACGCAGATGCGGCAGCCCTTGCAGAAGTGGCGGAGGATGCGGAACCGGTGCCCGGCCGGGGTGGTGAGCTCGACCGGTTCCTCGAGCAGGAACTTCTTCATCGCGGCAGTGCCGGCGACCGGCGATTGGTCAGGGTGCTTTTCATTGTCAGCGCGCCAGCAATTCTAGTCCCGGCCGCGCGGCGGTCAAATCCGGCCCGGTCAGTCGACGATGCTGGCGGCGAGCTCGAGCGCGAGGTCGGCGGCCGGGGCGGCGTAGCGGACCATCCGCCGGATGCCGGAAGTCTCGTACCAGATGTCGACGGACTGGCCGGCGAGCGCGAGCCGGACCCGGCGGCATTCGAAGGTGCCGAGCGGGACGGTGACGGTCTCGGTGCCGACGAGGCTGGCCTCGGCCGCGACCTTGGCCCCGCCGATGCCGATGACGACATTGAAGGCGGCGGGCGTGTCGGCGGCAAGGGGCAGGGCGCGGAGGAGGGTGGTGATCTGGTCGTTGTCGTAGTCGCGCGGCTCGAGCGCGATGCTGATGCCGCGCGGGCCCTGCGGGGTCAGGGCCAGAGCCCGGACGCTGTCCTTGTCGTAGGTCAGGTCGGCACCGGCGCGGATGTCGGCGTTGGCGACGTTGCGGACCGACCGGAGCGGGCGGAGGTCGTCGAGCCGGAGCATCGACCAGGCCGAGTCGTGGCTGTCCGCGCCGCCGGCCGAGGCCATCGTCTCGACGACGAGGTTGAGCGCGGGCTGGTCTTCGTAGTCGACCCGGCGGAGCTGGGTGATGTGGCTGCCGACGGTGTCGTCGCCGACGATGAGCAGGTACTGGTTGATCTCGGTGCCGGCCCAGGCCGGCGGGTCGAGTGCGAGCTCGGCCGGCGCGGCAGGCTTCGGACAGCCGGCGAAGACGACGAGCAGGAGCGCGACAGGAAGGATGATTTTCACGATTACCTCCGGGAGTTCAGTTCGGCCGAGGGACTATGTTATGAGTGCGGCCGGCGCTGTCAAACGCGGGAGTTGACCGCGGCCGGCCGGCGGCCTAGCCTGTTGCAGGAGGAATTGCCGATGAAAGCCGTATTCCTGAGTCTTGTGTTGCTGGCGGCCTGCGCGCCGCAGGCCGGCCCGGCGCCGGTCCGGACCGGGTTCGTGCTGACGAGCCCGGCGTTCGAGCACGAAGGGACGATTCCCGCGAAGTACTCCGGCGACGGCGAGAACATCTCGCCGCCGCTCGAGTGGACCGGCGTGCCGGAGGGCACGGCGAGCCTCGCGCTCGTCTGCCGGGACCCGGACGCGCGCGAGGTCGCCGGCGTGACCTGGATTCACTGGGTTGTCTACGACATCCCGGTCGAGGCGGCCGGGCTGCCCGAGGCGGTGCCGCGTGAGTCCCGGCTGGCCGACGGAACGCGCCAGGGTCTGAACACCTCGCGGTTCACCGGCTACCGCGGGCCGGGACCGCCGCGGGGACGGACTCATCGCTACTCGTTCAAGCTCTACGCGCTGGACGCCGCGCCGGAGCTTCCCGACGCTGCGGACGTGGCCGCGCTCGAGGAGGCGATGCGGGGGCATATCCTGGCGACTGCGGAGCTAGCCGGCCGCTACGGGCGCTAGGGCCGCGGCTGCTTCGGGCCAGCAGGCCCGAGCCAGTCCGCGAACCGCCGGGCGGCGACGGGCGGGACCTGGTGGCCGCCGTCAAAGTCGAAGTCGGTGACGTCGAAGCCGGCGCGCCGGAGCAGGTCCCGGGCCCGGACCGCGTGGTAGTGCTCGACGACGCGGTCCTCGCGGCCGTGGGCGATGAAGACCCGGAGTGACTTCCCGGACTCGAGCGCGGCCGGGCTGACCCAGGTCGTGTCGAGCGCACCGCCGAAGCAGGCGATGCCCTTGAAGTGGCGGGGGTGGCGGATGCCGGCGGCGTAGGCCATCCCGGCGCCCTGCGAGAATCCGAAAAGGTAGACGTCCGAGACCCGGTGCCGGCCGCTGAGCAGGCGGACGACGTCAAGGATGTACTCCTCGGCCGCGGTGATTACCGAGGGCCGGGTCGCAGAATCGGCGGCGGTTGACCAGGACAGTCCGGTGCCGCGCAGGTCGACGAGGTAGGGCGCCTGCGGGCAGGCGAAGATGAACTGCGGGTCGGCGCCGAAGCGCTCCCAGAGCCGGCCGAAGCTCTCGTGGTCCGAGCCGTAGCCGTGGAGGCCGATGACGAGCGGGTAGCGTCGCTGCGGGTCGTGGCCGAGCGGGAGCCTGACCCGGCACTCGTAGAAGTTGCGGGCCGGGATGAGGATGCGGGTGCCGGCGGCGAGGTCGCGGTCCTCGGCCGCGCGCGCCAGGCTGTCGAGTGCCCGGCGGAACACGGCCTTGTCGCTGACCGGCTCGAAGTCGGGGTCGCGCCGGGCGTGGTCGACGTCGCGGTAGCCGGCTCGGAAGGCCCGGACAAGATAGCGCGCGGCGAGCTCCGGCTCGCCGAGCAGGCCGTAACAGCAGGCGAGGTTGTAGATTTCCGGGGCGTTGGTGATGTCGTGGCGGAGCAGGTCGAGGTAGCGCCGGGCGGCTTCGAGATACTCACCCTGCTGGTAGGCCTCGAAGGCCCGGCGGGTGAGCGAGTCGAGGTTGGCGTCGAGGAACGCGCCGGCGGCCGGGTCGAGTGGGGTCGCGGCCGCGCCGACGGCGACCGCGAGGAGGACGACCAGCGTGGTGAGCGCGACGCAGCGTGGTGACCCAGTCACTGCTCAGGATACGCCGCGGCTGACCCGCGTCAAGCGCCGGGTCAGCGGAGCTGGCCCCGGATTTCGCCGGCCGGGAAGGAGTCGGTGTTGACCTGGACGTAGGTCGAACCGGCCCGGAGCACGGATAGCATCCGGCTCATCGATTCGCCGGCGAGCGGGCCGCGCAGGTCCGCGACGCGCAGCGAGGCCTCGGCGAGGGTGCCGGTGAACGGGCCTTCCTTCGTCGGGCCGGGGTAGAGCACGGCAACGACCTCGCCGACCCGGCCGGCGGGCGCGAGGTGGATGCTGGCCGAGGTCGCGTTCTCGATGTTCTGGACCGTCAGCTTGTAACCGAGCTCGGTGTCGGCCGCGTCGACGTTGACGACGCAGTTCCCGGTCGCGCTTGTCGAGACGGGCGGGATGATTTCACCGCCGGTCAGGGCCGCGGAGAAGCTCCGGACGAGATTCTCGCAGCCGAGCAGGGCGACACAGCCGGCGGCGATGAGAGCGACGATGGTGAGCGTTTTCTTCACTCTGACTCCTTTCGCATTCACGCGCCAGATGATAGCCGGTTCACGCCGGCGGGTCAAACGACCGCAGGGCGACCGACGTCAGTCCAGCCGGAGCAGGCGGCAGGAGGCCAGGCCGCGGCCGGCCCGGTCGACGAGCCGGGCGAAGTAGACCCCGGCGCGGGCCGGGCGGTCCTGCCCGTCGCGGCCATCCCACGCGAGCGCGGTGCGGCCGTCGGCGTCAACCGTCCTGACCGTGCGGCCGAGTTTGTCGGTGACCTCGAGCCGCCAGGCGACCGGGTCGGACCATTTGAAGCGGACCGGGCCGGAGGCGACCGTCGGCCGGGCCTCGAACCGGAACCCGGGCAGGAGCGGCGGGAGGGCGGGCCCGGCGACGCCGAGCTCGGGGACGACCGGGATCGTGCCGTCGAAGGGGACGAGGTTGCGGCCGGTGACGACGAGCCTCAGGCTGCCGATGTGGGGCGGGTCGATGGCGAGCGCGGCACGGCCGTCCGCGTCGGTCGTGTCAACGGTCCAGACCGTCGAGTCGAGCGAGGCGCAGACGACCGCGTTCGCGACCGGCGCGCCTTCGTGCGTCACGGTGACATCGAGGTCCTGCGGCCCGGTGAGGATTTCGCGCGGGCGGGCGACCTCGAGGACCAGCGGCCGGCCGGTCCAGACCGCGAGGCACGGGTCGCCGAGGACGTTGAAGCCGCGGTAGTCGAAGGTGTCGCTGGGGAACTCGGCGAGGAGCTGCTGCTTGCCGCGCAGGGTAATCGGGCCGAGGCGGTCGAGCCGGTCGGAGAACAGGCCGGCCGCGACCCCGCGGGCGACCGCGCCGCGCTGGCGGGCGACGCTGACCGCCGAGTAGGTGTTGCCGAAGAACGCGACCGCGCCGGCCGGGTCCGCGGTAGTGCCGGCGTAGACCCAGTACTGGCCAAGCAGGACGTCGTAGGGGTCGAGCGACATCGTCTCGCAGGTCATCGAGAGGATGATGGGGAGCTTGGTGCCGTTGGCGGTGTTGTAGGGGTTGACGTTGAACGGGTCGCGCCACCAGCCGCCGGCGGTGCCACGGTACATCACGAAGCCGGTGCCGGTGTTGACTGAGTTGTAGACGTGGCTGACGTTGTGGCCGCGGTAGGTCGAGAGCGAGTCGCAGGCCACGAACCCGTTCTCGCCGGCGAGCCGGGCGAGGTTGCGGGAGTTGTTCCAGTAGATGGTGTCGTCAAAGTCGCCGCCTTCGCGGACGATGGTCGTCAGGCGCAGCATCCAGAGCGAGTCTTCGCGGTACGGCTCGCGTTCGTAGGCGAGGGTCTTCGCGACCATCAGCTCAGCGTCGGTCACGCTGCGGGCCGGGAAGCGGCCGACCGCGATCTCGGCCTGGATGCTGCCGGTCATATCGCCGTAGTAGTTGTCGGAGTAGTAGCGCCATTGCTGCCGGCCGTAGCTGTAGGCGCGGATGTTGGAGGGACTGCCGACGATGAGGACGTACTCGGGCCTCGTCGGCCATGTGCTCCAGGCGTTGTAGATGTAGTTGCGGATGGCGGCGGTGTCGGTTCCGGTCTCCGATGTCAGGACGAGCCGGGTCGAGATGCCGGCGGCCTGGCGCCACTTGGCGAGCGGCTGGACCGCGTCGGCGTAGTTGTCGTAGGCGATGATGAGGAAGCGGGCACCGTCTTCGGCGACCGCGGTCCCGGTCAGAAAGATGGCGAGGACAAGAACTGCGGCACGGCTCATCGCTGATGCACTCCTGGTTTGCTGACTCGTCCCGGGATGGTCCTGCTCGGCGTCAACGCCGCCGCGACAGCCACCCTCGAGAGCGGCACAATTATACCCGACCCGACCGGGTGCTGTCCAGTCCCGGCGCGGTCACCACTTACGAAAGATGAAGAAGACCGCGAGGGCAATCAGCCCGAAGCCGACCAGGTAGTTCCATCTTAGCGACTCTTTGAGGTAGAGGACCGAGAAGCCGGAGAAGACCACCAGGGTGATGACTTCCTGGATGGTCTTGAGCTGGGCGGCGGTGAACTGGCCGTGGCCGATGCGGTTGGCCGGGACCTGGAAGCAGTACTCGAAGAGCGCGATGCCCCAACTCGCGAGAATGACGAGCCAGAGCGGCGAGCTCTTGTACTTCAGGTGGCCGTACCAGGCGAAGGTCATGAACACGTTGGAGACGAGCAGTAGCCCGATGGTTGCCATACGGCGGCCAGTATCGGCCGGCCGGTACCGCTGTCAAATGCCGACAAGCGACGGGGCGGCCGAAGCCGCCCCGTCCCCGGTTGAAGTTGTCGGTCAGGGTTCGTAGATATCGCCGTCGGCGTTGTCCTCGAAGGTGTTGTTGGCCCGGAGCGAGGTCGGGTCCGGGTACTCGGTGCCGGACAGGTAGATGCCGTAGGATGCGGAGTGGGCGAAGTGGCAGCCGGTGATCGTCGGCACGGCATCGTCGATCCAGAGCAGGCCATAACCGTCGCCGCCGCCGTACTGGATGCGGCAGTTGGTGAGCCGGCACTCGGCATCGGTGGCGCGCTCGTAGAACCAGAGCCCTTCCCAGTCGCCGCGCTGGGGGCTGGCCGAGGCCGAGGTGAAGGTGACGCTGTCGGCCTTGAGCCCGCCGGGCGTTGACTGGCCGATGGCCACGTGAACGTCGGTTCCGAGCATGACGGTCGAGCCGCGTCCGATGGTGAGATAGATGCCCTCGTCACCACTGACCGACAGCGAGCCGCCGAGCAGGTAGGGAACGCCATGGCTGGGCCAGGTGCCGGTTTCCCGGATGGAGCCGGACTCGACATAGATTGCGTCCTTGGCGTTGCCGGTGAGGGTGTTGCCCGACGACATCTTGCTGAGGTTCTCTGGGCGGATGTAGATCGGGTAACTGCCGCAGGCCGTAATCGTGTTGCCGGTGAAGTCCTTGATATAGCCGCCCGCGTCGGAGAACCAGATCCCGTACTTGGGGGCGCTGCGGATGGTCGAGTTGTCGATTCGGATGGAGCCGTCCCACTCGAGGTTCACCGCGCCGTAGTTCTCCCAGCCGGCGTAGCTGATGTCGCAGTAGCTGAGCCGGGTCGAAGTCCGGGTGAAACCGTAGAAGTCGAAGCCGAGCCAGTCCCCGGGCGCGGGCGATGTTGCGTTGGACGTGAAGACAATGCCGGAGTCGGGGTCGGGCTTGCCGACCGCCTGCAGCTCGCCGGGCGTCTGGTTGCCGACAATGAGAGCGGCGTCGGCATCAAACTTGACGACGCAGCCGGGCATGATGATGAGCTTGCCGTCGTTCCTGATATCGATCTTCCGTTTGACGATGTGCGGGTTGCCGGAGGGATACCAGATGCTGTCGCCGCCGACGATGTCGTCCTCGTGATGAGTCGGGCCGGTGCCGCCGCCGCCGCCGGCGATGGTGATGGACACCGCCGCCGAAGAGGCGTTGTTGTCGGCCGCGTCCCAGGCCTTGGCGACGAGCGAGTAGTTCTGGCCGGCGACCTGGGCGGTGGTGTCGGACCAAGTGTAGCGGAAGGTGTCGCCGGCGCCGCCGACGTTGTCGGTGCCGGTGAGAGTCCCGTTGATGTAGAACTCGACCTTGGTCACGTCTTCGTTGTCGGTCGCGACGGCCTTGATGACGATGTCGCCCCGGTTGACGGTCGCCCCGTTACCCGGGAAGACGATGGTCACGGTCGGGTTCTCGGTATCGCTGGTCAGACAGGCCGTGAAGACGAGCATGCCTGCCAGCGCGGTGAGCGCGACTATGCGCTTCATGCTTAACCTCCTGTAGGTTGTTTCTGTGCGCCGGACGGGAATGGCAGGTTCCCGCGCGGTGTTGACGCTGGATGATAGCCAAGGGCGGCGATTTGTCCAGAGGCAGGACAAATCGGTTTGACAACCTTCCCCGGCGGGGAATACTGGAATCCAGCAAAGGAGGCAGTGTGAGATATTGCACTGTGTTACTGGTCATTGCCTGCCTCGCCGGCTGCGGCCGGAATCGCGCGCCGGCGGTGCCGGACCTGCTCGGCCCGACCACCGGCCGGCCGGGCGACACGCTGGTGTTCACGGTCGCGGCGGTCGACCCGGACGGCGGCGAGGTGGGTTACAAGTTCAGCTGGGGCGACACGAGCGCGCTCGAGTGGTCGCCCTACTACGCGAGCGGCCAGCCGGTGGCGCGAATGCGGGCGTACCAGGATACCGGCCGTTTCCCGGTGCGGGTGAAGGCCCGCGACACCGAGGGCGCGGAGTCGGACTGGTCCGAGAGCCTGCTCGTGCGCATCGCGCTGCTGCCGCCGGCCCGGCCGGCCCGGCCGACCGGCCCGTCAATCTGCACGACCGGGGTCCGGCACGAGTTCGTGACGCTGTGCATCCACCCGCAGGGCGAGAGTATCCGGTTCCAGTTCGACTGGGCGGGCGTGGTCGAGGACTGGGGTCGCTACGTCGCGAGCGGGGAGGAGTATGCGGCCGGGCACGTGTTTGACACGGTCGGGACCTACCGGATCGCGGCCCGGGCCCAGGACCGGGCCGGGCTCGTGTCGGACTGGTCGGACTACATCGAGGTGCCGGTGGTCACCGTCCCGGGCGCGCCGCCGCGTGACGTCCGGCTTGCCGCGGCCAGCGACAGCACTTTGTTACTGACGTGGGCCCCGCCGGATTCGGGAACGCCCAACGCCTATGGCATTCTCTTCCGTCCTGCCGGCGGGGAGTACGAGCTGGCCGCCGAGACGACCGGGTTCAGCCTTGAGCATTTCCCGAACGGGCTGACCGGCGACTACCAGGTCGGGGCGCGGTTCGGCGGCGCCTGGTTCCGGGCCGACACGGTCGCAAGCACGCTCCCGGTCAGCACCGACAACCTGACGCTCTACGAACTGAACGGGGACGGCGATGCCGGGTACGGCTGGGACCGGGCGAGCGGGGTCGGGTTCGGCTGGTCAATGCGCGACACGCTCGCACCGGGGCTCGTCGATTTCTACGTCACCGACTTCGACACCGGCTCGGCCGGGCCCGCCTACCGGTTCGCGACGGCTGATACCGCGCCGTTCGACCCGGGTGACAGCCTGCCGGCCGGGCCGTGGCACCGGACCTGGTTCGCCGGAAGGCTGGCGAACGACCGCGACCCCCTGCCGCCCGAGGCCGACTCGGCCTGGCGGACCGTTGTCGTGCTCGGCTCGACGCCGGAGTACATCGGCTGCCGGACCGGGGACGGTCACCACGCGATGCTCAAGGTGACGAACGTCCGGCCGAACCGCGCCGACGTCCGTTTCCAGGGCTGGTTCCAGCTCGTGCCCGGGCTCAGGCTGGTCCGGCACTGACCCGGCGGGCGGCGAGAAGGACCACCTTCAGCAGGGCAAGGACGTCGCGCCCGGGTGAGCCCGAAGGCAAGAGCAGGGGAGAGCCTCGTGCCGGCGGCCGGGAACGTCTGGCATCGGCCGGAGGACAGGCGGGCCAGAGGACAGCGTCAACCGGCCGGGACAGGGCCGGCCAACCCGCGCTTCCCGTCGGCGCTCCTGACGCTAGAATAGCATATGGAAGTCAGGCCTGCCGACCACCGGTTCCGGGGCGTGTTCAGGCCCGCCCACCAGGCGGCCGAGCGGCTGTCGGTGATGGGCGTGCTCGAGCGGGCCTACAAGGCGGTGCCGCCGTTCCGGCGTGCGGTCTACCGCATCTGGTACCGGCAGATGACCCGGCTCGACAAGCAGGTCGAGTCGCCCTTCGCCAACTACGGCTACGCGCCGCTTGACGCGGGCGCCGGGCAGCCCGCGCTCGCAGCGGCGGACGAACCGGACCGGCTTTCGATCCAGCTCTACCACCATGTCGCCGCGGCGGTGCCGATCGCCGGTCGAGACGTGCTTGAAGTCGGTTCGGGCCGGGGCGGCGGCGCATCCTACATCGCCCGCTACCTGGGCCCGCGCTCGATGACCGGGATTGACCTGAACCTGCGCGCAATCGAGTGCTGCCAGCGCCGGCACTGCCGCCGGGCGACGGACGGAGGGCCAGTCGAGGTGCCGAACCTGCGCTTCCGACGCGGTGATGCCGAGAACCTGCCGTTCGCCGACCGGTCGTTCGACGCGGTCGTCAACGTCGAGTCGTCGCACTGCTACGGCTCGATGAAAAGGTTCCTCGCCGAGGTGGCGCGGGTGCTCCGGCCCGGCGGCTGGCTCCTGTTCGCCGACTTCCGCTCGAGCGCCGAGGCCACGAAGCTTCGCCGGCAGTTCGAGCAGGCCGGGTTCCTGGTCGAGCGCGAGGAACGGATTACCCCGAACGTATTCCGCGCGCTCGAGCTCGACAGTGAGCGCAAGCTTGCGCTCATCCGGCGACGGGTGCCGGCGGTGCTGCAGGCGGTGTTCAGGCAGTTCGCGGCGACGAGCGGGACGCCGACCTGGGAGAAGTTCCGCCAGGCACACTGGGAGTACCTGAGCTACGTCCTGCGCAAGCCGGCCTGACCGCCGGATTCCGCGCGATTCAGTCGCTTACCGGCCTCAGTCCAGCAGCACGAGCTGCGCCTCGGAGGCGCGGTCCCCGGCGAAGAGCCGGACGAGGTAGACCCCGGCCGCGAGTCTCTTGCCGGCTTGGTCGGTACCGTCCCACTCCAGCGGCTCGGCGGCCCGGCCCCGGGTTTCCCGGACCAGCCTGCCGCTCGAAGCGTAGACCGCCGCCCGCCAGTCCGCGGCCGGGGTGCCAACGGTCACCCGGTCGGCGAACGGGTTGGGCGCGGGCCGGAGCGCAAGGGGGAGGGACAGGCGCGGGGGCTCGGCGACCGCGACGGTGTCGGTGTTGACGAAGACGTCGCAGACAATCGTATCGCCCTCGAGCCGGATGTTGCAGACGTTGACGTTGGTCGGGGTGCCGTTGCGGCGGCGGCTGTTGGGCACCGTCGTGTCGTTGAAGGCGGTGCGGTTCCAGTTGCCGGGCAGGACGTCGGAGGTGTCGCCGAGCGCCTCGTGGTAGACGTGCGGGTCAGGCCGGACGCCGTTGCCGCGGTCGAGGTGGAAGGTCGAGT
>JAWOHE010000030.1:0-29466 GCA_046485285.1 bacterium | reverse complement strand
GTCGTCCTGCTGGTGGTGCGGACCGCGCTCGAGGACCGCTTCCTCCGGGCCGAGCTCGCCGGCTACGCCGACTACGTCCGGGCGACCCGGCACCGGCTCGTCCCGGGCATCTGGTAGCCCGGCGCCGGCGTCCGTTCCTGTCCTGATGCCCTGCCCGACAAAGCAGCGCAGGAAATCGGGCGGTCCGAGGTCTGTACATTCAGACGGACATCGAACGGAGGTTCTATGAGACGCCTGCTCGTCCCGGTAGCCTTGGCAGTCCTGCTGGCCGGGTGCGCCCGGCCCGGCCTGTTCGGCCCGCAAGCGGGCGGGGCGGTCGAGCCGGACTCCGCGCCGGTCGCGGTCGCGGACCAGCCGGTCGTGGTCGTGCGCGAGATATACCACGAGCCGCCGGCGGTCTACGTCGACACGGTCTACTGCGAGGCGGAGCCGGCGCCGGCCGAGACGGTCCATTACGTCGAGGAGTACGTGAGCTACGTCTACGTCAGCGAGCCCGGGCCGCCGGCCGGCCGCTTCCGCCGGCCGGGGCACGGTGGGCCGCCGCCCGCCCGGCAGAGACAGCCGGAGCGTCCCCGGAACGAGCCGCCGCACCGGCCCGATGAGCCGCCGGCCGAGACGAGGCCCGGGCCGTCGCCCGAGCCCGAGCCGGAGCCCCAGCCCGAACCGGTCAGCAGGCCGGTGGCAGATGACTCCCGGCAGGCGCCGGAGAGGCCGCAGCCGCCGGCAATCCGGTCACCGCAGGAAGACAGCCTCAGGACCGCACTCCCGGCCGGCGAGGCCCCGCGCAAGCTCCCGGAATCCGCCCCTGCCCCGGCCCCCGACCTCGACCGGGCCGGAGACTGAGCGCGGCGAGCCGCGGCCGGCCGACCCTTGACAGCCCGACCCGGCCGGCCGCATAATCTCCCGGGTCAACCATAGGAGGTGGCCGATGCTGCCGATTGGACTGCTGATGATCGAGCACCGTCTCATCGAACGGATGATCGCCCGGATGGACCGCGAGCTGGACGTGATGGCGGCAAGCGGCGCGGCGGACGTGCGCTTCATCGACACCGCGGTGGACTTCATCCGCACCTACGCCGACCGCTGTCACCACGGCAAGGAGGAGGACATCCTGTTCCGCGACCTCGGCGCCCGCGAGTTGTCGCCCGAGCACCGGCGGGTGATGGCCGAGCTGGTGGCCGAACACGTCCGCGGCCGCGAGACCGTCGCCGCGCTGGTGAAGGCGCGCGAGGCGTGGAGCGCGGGCGTCGCCGGCGCGCTCGAGAAGGTGTCCGGGAACATGCGCGCCCTGGTCGAGTTCTACCCGCGCCACATCGAGAAGGAGGACAAACACTTCTTCATCCCGGTGATGGGTTACTTCACCCCTGCCGAGAAGGCGGCGATGCTCGACGAGTGCCACCGGTTCGACCGCGAGATGATCCACGCCCACTACCGAGATGTCATCGAGCGGCTCGAGGCCCCGGTACCCTGACCGCCGCGGCCGGCTGTTGACATTCGCGACCTCGTCCGTATTGTAGCCCGAACTGAAAGGAGCCCTGATGCGCAATCCTGTCCTCGCCATCCTCGCCGCTGTCGCGGCGCTGGCCTGCCTGTCCTGCGACCAGTTTGAAGGCGACGCCGATTTCTTCCCGACCGCGGTCGGCAGTTCCTGGCGCTACGAGGCCGAGATGGTCCTCCTCCCCTCCGACACGATCCTGACCCAGGTCACCAATCTTCGCGTCACCGGCACCGCCCCGCTCGGCGCGGGCGGCACCGCCGCGGTGTTCGTGACGACCGACTCCCTGCGCCAGCGCGTGCCCTGGGACACCCTGCTCGTCAACTCCGACACGTCCTGGATCCTCAAGGACTCGCGCTGGGTCCTCGACTTCGACGGCCCGAACGACGACAAGCCGGACACGATGCTCGTCCTGCCGCTCGAGCTCAACAAGACCTGGCAGGTGCTGGTCAAGGCCGACACGACCGTCTGGGGCACCGTCGTCAAGCGGGAGAACATCACCGTCCCGGCCGGCACGTTCGCGGACTGCTGGGCGGTCGAGTACGAGTATTCCTACACCGGCGGCAGCTACAAGCTGACCCACTGGTACGCCGAGGAGGTCGGCTGGGTCCGCGGCTGGTCGGAGTTCACCGCGGGCAACTACACCGGCCGGAACGAACAGCGGCTGACCGGCTACGACGTGAAGTAGCGGCTCAGCGCGAGCGCAGCCATTCCCGGGCCTGGCCGCTGAGCGGGTGGTCGGGCGCGACCCGGATCAGCTCGTTCCAGGCCTGCCGCGCCCGGGCAGTGTCGGCGAGCGCCCAGTCCGCCAGCCCGGTGTTGAAGATGGCGACCGCGTAGTCGGGCGCGAGCCCGGCCGCGGCGGCGTATTCCTCGCGTGCGTTCGCGAACTCGCCCCGGTCGAAGAGGACGTTGCCGAGGTGGCACCGGGCAAATGCCGAGTAAGGGTCGAGTTCGAGCGCCCGGCGGTAGTGCGCCTCGGCCGAGTCCGGCCGGCGCTGGTCGTAGTAGAGGTCCCCGAGGTAGACGTGGTAGTCGGCGTTGTCCGGGTCGAGCGCGATTGCCCGGCGGAACCCGGCCTCGGCCTGGTCCTGCTTCCCTTCGCGGCGGGCGATGAGCCCGGCGATGAGGTACTGGTCGGCCCAGGTCGAGTCCGCGGCCCGGGCCCGGGCGAGGTGCTCGCGCGCTGACTCCGGCCGACCCTGGGTCGCCTCGTGACCGGCGAGCGTCGTCCAGTTCTGGGCCTGGTTGGTGCCGGGCAGGCGGGCGAGATTGAGGTTCAGCGGGACGTAGAGCGCGAGGAACAGCCCGAGCGCGACCGACCGGCCGTGCCCGCGGCGGAACGCCTCGACGAGCCCGGCTCCGCCCGCGGCGGCGAACGCGAGGAGCAGGGGCAGGAGCGTGAGCCGGTAGCGGGCGGTGACAAAGAACACGACGAAGCTCAGCGTGTAGCTCGTGAGCAAGAGGTAGTGCGGCAGGAGCCTGCGCCACTGCCGCCGTGTGGCCCAGATGCCGACCGCGGCGAGCGGCACGACCAGCCCGAACGGGAAGAGGAACAGCGGCCAGCGGTGGATCAGGAACCGCAGGAAGCCGAGCCGGCTGAAGAAGTAGATGTCGCGGTTGTTGGCGACCTCGTAGCCGGACCACCAGAGGTAGAGCTTGCGCGCGGTCTGCCCGAGCGCGCGGGCCGGCTGTTCGCGCCAGAACCGCAGGCCCTCACCGAGCCAGTGGCGGTCGATCTCCGAGGGCCGGAGCTCCCGGCCCGCCGCGGCCTCGGCCAGTCGGCGCGCGTCGTAGTAGCCGCCCCACCAGTCCTTGCGCGTGCCGGGGAGGACCGCGGTGATGCCGTCCGACTCCGGGTTGTTGCCGATCGCGAAGTTGACCCCGGCCTGCCAGGCGATCGGGATGAACTCCCGGCCGACCGCCCAGTTCCGGGCCGTGACCGGCGCGATGACCAGCGCGAGCGCGCCGAGGTACGGCAGGAGCCGGCGCCAGCCCTGCCGCCGGAACTCAAACAGCAGCCAGAACGGCACGAGCAGGGCGAACGCGAGGACGTTGGGCCGGCACAGCGCCGCGAGCCCGAACACCGCGCCGGGCAGGGCCCACCACCAGCGGTCCCGCCCCCGGCACCAGTCGAGCAGGACGAGCCCGGCGAGAACGAGCGGGACGAGCAGGGCCGGGATGAGGAGTTCGCCGTCGAAATAAACGAGCAGCGGGTAGCAGGCCGCGGCGATGCCGGCGACGAGCCCGGCTCGCGCGCCGAACAGCCGGCGCGCGAGCAGCCAGGTCAGGAACGCGGTCAGCCCGCCGAGCCCGGCCTGGACCAGCCGGGGCAGGAGCAGGTTGACCCCGCCGAGCTTGTAGCTGAGCGCGAGGAAGTGCGGGTAGAGCGGCGCCCGGAAGAACGGTATCTCGGCCAGCCAGCCGCCCCGGATGATGGCCTGCGCCCACTGGTGGTGGAAGAGCGCGTCCATCGCCGGGAACTCGAACATCGGGTCCGCCCGCCGGACCTGGAGCACGTAGCCGAGCCGGACCGCGAGCGCGCCGAGGGCGATGACCGGGCCGTGCCAGCGTCCGGCCCGGGGCTCAGTCACGCCCGGGTCCCCTGCCCAGCCGCCGGCCGATGAGCTTGCGGAGCTCGATCGCCCAGAACACGACCGTGCTCAGCGCGAGGCTGACCGCGAGCTCGAGCGGCGAGAGCGGGGCGGTGTGGAACACCGGCTGGAGGAACGGTATGTAGGTTATCGCCATCTGCAGGCCGAAGGTCAGGAGGATCGCGCCAATCAGCGGCCGGTTGCTGAGCGGGCCGATGCTGAAGAGCGAGTCACGGCTCGAGCGGATCGCCAGCGCGTTGCCCATCTGGCCGAGGGTCAGGGTCGTGAATACCATCGTCATCCACTCCGCCCTCGGCACGCCCAGCTTCATCGCGACGAACCCGTGGAGCAGTGACACGACGCCCATCAGCAGTCCTATCCAGATGATGTCGACGCCCATCCCGCCGCCGAGGATGTTGCGGTTGAGCGGCAGGGGCGGCCGCTTCATCACCCCGCGTTCGGGTGGCTCGACGCCGAGCGCCAGGCCGGGCAGTCCGTCGGTGACGAGGTTGACCCAGAGGATCTGGACCGGCAGGAGCGGCAGGCCCATCCCGAGGAACGGCGCGAGCAGCATCACCCAGATTTCGCCCGCGTTCGAGGTCAGCGTGTAGCGGATGAACTTGCGGATGTTGTCGTAGATGACCCGGCCCTCGCGCACCGCCGCGACGATCGTCGCGAAGTTGTCGTCGAGCAGGACCATATCCGACGCCTCCTTGGCGACGTCGGTGCCGGTGATGCCCATCGCGACGCCGATGTCCGCCTGCCGGAGCGCGGGCGCGTCGTTGACCCCGTCGCCGGTCATCGCGGTCACCGCGCCCCGGGCCTTGAATGCCCGGACGATGTCAAGCTTCTGCTCGGGCGCGACCCGGGCGAAGACCGACGCCTCGCTCGTCACCTGCGCGAACCCCGCCTCGTCGAGCCCGGCCAGCTCCGCCCCGGAAACGACCCGACCGGTGTCGAACCCGAGCTCCTCGGCGATCGTCCGCGCGGTCAGCGGGTGGTCGCCGGTTATCATCACCGGGCGGATGCCCGCGGTCCGGCAGAGCTCGACCGCCTCCGGTACCTCGGCCCGCGGCGGGTCGATCATCGCCGCGAGCCCGACCAGGCAGAGCCCGGCCTCCGCGGCCGTGGCGTCCTCGTCCGCGGCCAGCGGCCGGAACGCCACCCCGAGCACCCTCATCCCGGCCCGGGCAAGTTCGTCGTTGGCCGCCCGGATGCGCGCGGCCATCGCCTCGTCGATCGGCACGGCCCGACCCTCGTCCCACGCCGTGCCGGCGATGCCAAGCAGGACATCGACCGCGCCCTTGGTGAACGCGACCCGGCGCGCCCCCGCCAGCCACGGCAGCCGCGCCACGTCCCGGACCTCGTGGACGGTCGTCATCCGCTTGCGCTCGGAGTCGAACGGCACTTCCGCGACACGCGGCAGGGCGGCCTCGAGCTCGGGCTTGATGAACCCGAACGACGCGGCCGCGACGACCAGCGCGCCCTCGGTCGGGTCGCCGACCGCCGCCAGCCGCCCGTCCGGCGCGGGCTGGAGCACCGCGTCGTTGCAGAGCGCGCCGCCGACCAGCGCCAGTTCGAGCGCCGGGTGGTCGAGCCGGGCCGGGCCGCCCGCGGCCAGCGTCGTCCGGCCCCGGGCCGTTGTCTCGGTGACGTCGCGGCGGTGGCCGGCGACGTCGAGGACCGCGACGGTCATCCGGTTCTCGGTCAGCGTGCCGGTCTTGTCGGTGCAGATGACCGTCACCGATCCGAGCGTCTCGACCGCGTGGAGCTTGCGGATGAGCGCCCGGCGGCCCAGCATCCGCTGGGCGCCCAGCGCCAGCGCGATCGTCACCACCGCGGCCAGACCTTCCGGGATGGCCGCGACCGCCATCCCGATCGCGGTCAGGAGCATCACCCGGGCATCCTCGCCCCGGAGCAGGCCGAGCCCGAACACGACCGCGACGATGCCCGCGACGCCGATGGCGAGGCTGCGGGCGAGCTGGGCCATCCGTTTCGAGAGCGGCGACGGCTCGCGCCGGACGCCCTGGAGCATGTCGGCGATGCGGCCGAGCTCGGTCGCCATCCCGGTCTCGGTGATGACCGCGGTTCCGCGGCCGGCGACGACCGCGGTGCCGAAGTAGACCATGTTCCGGCGGTCGCCCAGCGCGAGGTTCTCCGCAGCCAGTGCGTCCAAGTGCTTGCTGACCGGCTCGGACTCGCCGGTCAGCGCCGCCTCCTGGCAGCGCAGCCCGGCCGCCTCGAGCAGGCGGCCGTCGGCCGGGACGTGACTGCCCGCCTCGAGCAGGACGACGTCGCCCGGCACGAGTTCGCGGCTTGACAGCTCGACGACCCGGCCGTCGCGCCGGACCCGGACGACAGGCACCGCCAGCCGCTTGAGCGCCTGCATCGCCTTCTCGGCCCGGTACTCCTGGAAGAACCCGAGCAGGGCATTGAGCACGACGATGACGCCGATGACGATGGCGTCGGTGGTTTCGTGGAGCACGAGCGATATCGCCGCGGCGGCGATGAGGATGACGACCATCACCGAGGTGAACTGCTCGAGGAGCATCAGCCACGGGCTCTTCATCCCGCGCTCGACAAGCGCGTTCGGGCCGGACTCGGCCAGTCGCCGGGCGGCGTCCTCTGCCCCGAGCCCGCGCTCCCGCGAGCTCCCGAGCCGCGCCAGCGCGGCCTCGGGCGGGAGCTGGTGCCAGGCCGGGCCCGCCGCCCGCCCGGCCGCGGTCTGCTCAGGCCTCACTGGACAGCGTCGAGTCGGCTACCCCTTGGCGGGCGGTGCGGCGGCTGCCTTCTCCTTCAGCAGCTCGCCGACCACGCCGATGGCGCTGAGCACGCCCGAGGCCTCGTAGGGCACGAACATCTTCGCCGCCTTGCCGTCGGCCATCTTGGCGAGCGCCTCGAGGTACTTGATGGTGATCAGGTCCTTGGTCGGGTTGCCGTTGTGGATGGCCTGGTAGACCCGCTCGATCGCTTGGCCCTCGCCCTCGGCGACGGTTAGCAGCTTGAACTTCTCGGCCGTCGCGACCCGCTCGATTGCCTCGGCCTGGCCGGTTGCCTCGAGCACCCGCGCCTGGCGCTCGCCGTCGGCCTTGAGGATCTGCGCCTGCTTGAAGCCCTCGGCCTCCAGCACCGCCGCGCGCCGGTCGCGCTCGGCCTTCATCTGCCGGTGCATCGCCTCGGTGACGTCGCCCGGCGGCTCGATGCGCTGGAGCTCGACGCGGGTGACCTTGGCGCCCCACTTGTCGGTCGCTTCGTCGAGGACGTCGCGCAGGCGGGCGTTGATCCGCTCGCGCGAGGTCAGCGACTCGTCGAGGCTCAGGTCGCCGACGACGTTGCGGAGGTTGGTCTGGGCCAGCTTGATCGTCGCGAGCCGGAACTGAGCGACATTGTAAAGGACCTTGACCGGGTCGGTCACCTCGTAGTAGATGACCGCGTCGACGGTGACGGTCGCGTTGTCCTGGGTGATGACCTCCTGCGGCGGCACGTCGACGACCTGCTCGCGCATGTCAACCTTGATGAGCCGCTCGAGGAAGGGCAGGATGAAGTTGAGCCCGGGGGAAACCGTCCGCTGGTACTTGCCCAGCCGCTCGACGCAGGCCCGCTGGTACGGCCGGACGATCCTGATGCCCAGGAGCGCCCAGAAGAACACGAACAGGATGATGACGACTATCAACACGGTCACGACTTGCTCCCTTCTTCCCACGGTTCGACGACCAGGTGGGTTCCGCTGACTTCGCGCACGCGCACGGTCCGGCCGGCTTCGATTGCCGACCCGGCCCGCGCGCGCCACTCCTCTCCGAGTATCTTCACCCGGCCCAGCTCGGGCGGCCGGATGTCCGCCAGGACGATGCCCTGCGCGCCGAGCCACCGGTGCGCGCCGACCGGCTCGGGCTCGGGCCTGGTGATCCGGCGGGCGATGAACTGCGACGCGGCCACCAGCGCGCCGGACAGGACCGCGAACACCGCGAGCTGCGCGACCGGGCTCGGGACGAAGAACGCGACGATGCCGGTGACGACCGCCGCGACCCCGAACCAGATTATCACGAAGCCGGGCACGACCATCTCGAGGGCCGCGACGACAAGCCCGGCGACGATCCAGAAAACGGGCGTCGGTTTCAGCATGTTAGCCTCCGGGAACGGGCAACGCCCCGCTCGACCCCGGGCCGCGCTGCCGGTTCATCCGGTGATATCTTCGCGCCGGGCCTGCGCGCTGTCAAGCGCGGGCCGCGAGTGGGAACTCGGCGAGCGCGGAATAGCGCGGCCCCTCGGGCCTCAGCTCGCTCTCGAACAGTACGACCCGCTCGACCGCAAACTCCCGCGCCGCGTACTCCCGGGCAGTCGCCGCCGAGAGGTCGGCCGGTTCGCGCAGGCGGCCGAGGGTCAGGTGCGGACTGAACGGCCGCGCCTCGGGCCGGAAGCCGACCGCCCGGAGCGCGTCGTTGACCGAACGCGCGAGCCTGACCAGCTCATCCCGGCCCCGGTCCATCCCGACCCAGAGCACCCGCGCCCGGCGCGGGCTGCCGAACGCGCCCAGCCCGGCCGGGCGGGCGGCGAACGCCGCGTGGCCGGCGCAGGCCGCGGCCAGAGGCCCGCGCGCGGCCGCGACGAAATCCGCGTCCACCTCGCCGAGGAAAGCAAGCGTGAGGTGCATCGCCTCGGGCCGGACCCAGCGGACGCCCGGTGCGCACGCCCTGAGCTCCTGCTGGAGTCGGCCGATGTCTCGCCGAACCTCGGGCGATGTCTCGACCGCAACGAAGCACCGCAACTCAGCTCCCGGCCTCGAGCGCCCGGCGGCAGAGGTCGAGCGCCGCGGCGGTCGCCCGCTCGCGCACCGACCGCCGCGGGCCGGCGAACAGGAACCGCTCGCCCCGGGCCCGGCCCCGGACCGCGGCCGCGACGAACACCAGCCCAACCGGCTTCGCCGGGCTTCCGCCGCCCGGGCCGGCGATGCCCGACACCGCGATGCCGACACTGGTCCCGAACCGCCGGCAGGCGCCGAGCGCCATCTGCCTGGCCGTCGGCCGGCTCACCGCGCCGTGGCGCGCGAGCGTCGCCTCGCTGACGCCCAGGAGCGCGGACTTGGCGGCATTAGAGTAGGCCACCACCCCGCCCGCGAACCACTCCGAACTGCCCGGCACGTCGGTCAGCCGGGCCGCGACCATCCCACCGGTGCAGGACTCCGCGGTCGAGAGCACCAGCCTCCGTGCGCGGGCCAGCCCGCCGACGACCTCGGCCAGGTCACGGTCCCCGACCTCAAACACGCTGCCGCCGATTGCCCGCCGGACCGCGGCCGCGGCACGCCCGAGCCTCCGCGCCGCGCCCGCTGACAGCACGACATCAACTCCGGTCGTCGAGGGGTAGTAGGCCGACATCACCCCCGGGTGGCGACGGAGCACGCGTTCGACCACCGGCGCGAGCGCCGACTCGGGAACCACGGCAACCCGGATCCGGGCCCGGCCTGCGGCCCGGGCCCGGAATCGCTGCCGGAGTTCCGGCTCGATCGCGTCATAGAGTGCCTCGAGTTCGGCCGGCACCCCGGGCAGGATGACGAGCGACGCGCCCCGGTGCTCGAGTAGCGTGCCCGGCACCATTCCGACCGGGTTCGCGAACAGCCGCGCGCCCGTTGGCACCCGCGCCTGTCGCCGGGACAGTGCCGGCACGCGCCGGCCCGCGCGCCGGAAGCGCGCCTCGATCTGCCGAAGCGTTGGTTGGTGTTCGGTCAGCCTGCGACCGGTCGCGGCCGCGACCGCCTCGAACGTCCGGTCGTCCGGGGTCGGGCCGAGCCCGCCGACCACGAAGACCAGTCCTGCCCGGCCCAGTGCCTCGCCGAGCGCACCGGCAATCGCCGCCGGGTCGTCGCCGACAACGGTGCGCCGCACGACCGGCAGGCCGGCCTCGAACAGCCGTCGGCCGAGGAAGGTCGAGTTGGTGTCGGTGACCCGGCCGGACTGGAGTTCGTCGCCGACGACGAGCAGTTCGACGTCGGGTCTCATCGCCGGAGCAGGGGACCGAGCGCCGGGACCGCGAGCGGCAGCAGCCGGGTGACCGCCTGCATCGTCAGGTTGGCGCAGATTCCGGCCAGGGCGTCGTCGGTCATTATCCCCCAGCCGCCGGGCAGGCGCTGGGACCGGTCAATAAATGGCAGCTTGACGATGTCGAAGAACCGCCAGACCAGGAAGCCGAGGAACAGGCCCGGGAGCGTTACCGGCGGCAGGGCGATGAATGTAATGAGCGTGCCAGCGACCTCATCGATCGTCACCCGGCCCGGGTCATGGCCCCAGGCCCGCTCGAGGTCAGTGGCTATCGGCACCCCGGCGAGGAACACCGCTGTCGCGGCAAGGGCGTGCCAGAACGGGAACGGCCGCAGGTACCAAGCCGGCAGAAGCGCAAGCAGGCTGGTGACCGTCGCCGGCGCCACCGGAGCGAAGCCGGTGCCGAGCCCGCTGCCGAGGGCAGCCTTGAGCAGGAAGCCCGGGCCGTGCCGGCGCTCCGGCACTTCGACCGTCCCTTAGCCGCGGCGCTTACTCGGCAGCCGGTGCTCCCACTCGACGACCGAGTTCGCAACGATGAAGATCGAGGAGTAGGTGCCGACAACGATGCCGACCGTCATCACGAAGGCGAAGTCCTTGATTGCCGCCGCACCGAGGATGAGCATCGCGAGCGTAACCAAGAGCGTCGTTATCCCGGTGATGACCGTACGGTTGAGCACTTCATTGACGGCGTTGTTGACAAGGCTGTCAAAGGTGTCCTTGCGCGGCCTGCGCATCATCTCCCGGATCCGGTCCGACACGACGATCGAGTCGTTGACCGAGTAGCCGATGACCGTCAGGACCGCGGCGATGAGCGTGATCGTGATCTCCTTGTTGAACAGGAGCACGAACCCGAGCGTGATGAGGGAGTCGTGGACGAGCGCCAGCACCCCGCCGACCCCGAACCGCAGGTCGAACCGGAAGCTGACGTAGAGCAGTATGCCGACGATCCCGAGCAAGACCGCAAGGAGGACCTTGCCCTGTAGCTCCTTCGATACCCGTGGCCCGACCGTCTCCTCGCGCAGCACTTCGAACCGGTTGCCCGGGAACGCCTCCTCGAACTGACGCTCAACCCGGTCCGAGAAACCTCCTTCCTCGCCCTCGAACTCCCGGGCCCGGACCCGGATCATGAAGTCGCCTTCCTCGTCCTGCTGGACCGAGGCGTTGCTCTCGCCGATCGCTTCGATCGCCGCACGGACCGCGCTCGTAGCGACCGGCTGCTCAAAACGAACGTGGAGCAGGGTCCCGCCGGTGAAGTCGACGCCATAGTTGAACCCGCCCCGGGCGAAGTAGGCCACGATGCTCAGGACGATCAGCCCGGCTGAAACCAGGAAGTACAAGCGGCGCCGGCCGACGAAGTCGAAGTGGGTGTCGCCAATCAGTCTCATTGTCAGATCCTCAGCTTCCTGACCTCGAACCGGCTCAGGAACCAGTCAAAGATGAACCTCGTCAGGAACACTGCCGTGATGACGTTGATGACCAGGCCGGCGATCAGCGTGATCGCGAATCCCCGGATCGGCCCGCTGCCGATGAAATAGAGCGCGATCGCGGTGATGACCGTGGTCGCGTTGGCGTCGATGATCGTCACCAACGCGCGGTCGTAGCCGGTGTCGACCGCCGCCATCGGCGTCTTGCCCCCGCGCAGTTCCTCCCTGATGCGCTCGAAGACCAGCACGTTGGCGTCGACCGCCATCCCGATTGTCAGCGCGATGCCGGCCAGGCCCGGCAGGGTCAGCGTCGCGCGCAGACCGGCGAGCACCGCGAGCAGAAAGAAGATATTGAAGACCAGCGCCATGTCGGCCAGCGCGCCGCCGACCGCGTAGTAGATGACCATGAAGACCAGCACCGCCAGCGCGCCGATCAACCCGGCCAGGACGCCCTGCCGGATCGAGTCGTTGCCCAGCGACGGACCGACCGAGCGCTCCTCGACGATCTCGACCGGCGCGGGAAGCGCGCCCGAGCGAAGGACTATCGCCAGGTCGCGGGAGTCATCCGGGTTGATGTCGTTGGTCGTGATCATCGCGCCGGCGTCAGGCGGGATACGGGACTGGATGACCGGCGCCGACTTCACAACGTTGTCGAGGACGATCGCCAGCTTGCGCCCGATGTTGCGGCCGGTGATCTGGGCGAAGTCGTTGGCCTCCTTGCGCTCGAGCTTGAGATTGACGATCCAGGTGTTGATCAGCGACGGGTCGGAACCCTGGTAGGGCGCCGGCCGGGCATCCTTGATCGCCGAACCCAGCATCTCCGGCTCGGCCTTGAGCAGGTAGAACCGCCTGACGTCACGCCCCTCGTGTTCCTCGACCGCTCCGAACAGGAACTCGAAGCCCTCGGGCCAGTGCGCCCGGGCACTCTCGAGCATCCGGCGGAACTCCCGGTAATCGGCATCGTCGACCCCGAAGTCGCCGCCGATCGTCCGGACGAAGCTGAGCAACCGGTCGCTATCCTCGCCGCCGATGGTGGCCAGCCCGGTGTCCGCCGAAGTCGTATCGTTGCTCGCCAGAGAGTCGACCGACGCTGGCCCGGGTTCGAGACCGGCGGCGAGCCGGTCCGCGACCTTCTTGAGCGCGTCATAGGCCACCCGCTCCTCGGCGACGAGCTGGAACTTGAGCAGGGCGGTCTGGCCGATCAGCCCCTTGGCCCGGTCGCGGTCAACACCGGGCAATTGGACGAGGATCCGGTCCTGCCCGATCTTCTGGATGATCGGCTCGTAGACCCCGAACTCGTCGATGCGGTTGTGGATTACCTCGAGAGCGCGGTCGGCCGCGTCTCGGGCGTCCTCACGGCTCAGCCCGGTGTTGTCGACCTCAAGCACGAGGTGCATCCCGCCGACGATGTCAAGGCCGAGGTGCAGCGCCCGCTTGTGCAGCAAAGCGAGTTGCTTCTGGTGCTGGACCACCTCTGCCTCGACCTTGAGGCTGTCGCTGCGGGTCGTGGCGCGGGACATCTTGTCCTTGAGCGCCCGCTCGGCCCTCGGCATCTGGGAGTAGAGCTGCCAGGTCGGCACCAGTGCCCAGATGCCCAGCGCGATCGCCACGATCAGTATCGCGAACTTGATTCTTGAACCCTTCAAGAGTAAACCTCCAGGATCCGCTTCATCTCCCCAACCGCGTCGCGCAGGCCGGCCATCACGCTGCGGGCGACGATCGCAAATCCGATGCTGTAACCTTCGGCGATGTCCATCTCCAGTATCGGGACGACATTGCGGTAGTCGAGCCCGTGCCCGACATGCACCACGAGCCCCTCCTCCCGGGCAACCCGCGCCGCTCCTGCCAGCTCCGACAGCAACCGGGCACGGTTCTCCTCGGCCCGCGAGTACCGGTCGGTATTGAGCTCGACGACATCCGCGCCAAGCGCAGCCGCCGCCTTCACCTGCCTCGCGTCCGGCTCGATGAAGACGCTCAGCCTGATGCCGCGCCGTCGTAGCCGGTCGATCGCGGTCCTGAGTCCGACCGCCCGGCCGGCCAGCTCAAGTCCCCGGGTGGTCGTCACTTCGGTCGCCAGCTCCGGCACCAGCGTGACCTGGTCTGGCCGGACACGCGAGGCAAACCGGACCAGGTCCGCGGTCGCGACCATCTCCAGAGTCAGCTCGGTCTGAACCGTCCGCCGGAGCAGCTCTACGTCCCGGTCCGTCACGTGCCGGCGGTCCTTGCGCAAGTGGACCGTGATTCCGTCCGCCCCGCCCAGTTCGACCAGCGCCGCGGCCTGCACCGGGTCCGGGAAACTCGCCCGGCGCGCCTGGCGCAGCGTCGCAACGTGGTCGATGTTGACGGAAAGGGCTCGCACTGTGGGGCGGATTCTAGGACATTAACCCGGTGATGTCAAGGAAGCGGCCGCACTGTTTGACATACCGGGGAATCGCCCTACAATTCTCTGCTTGCCGGGATAGCTCAGTTGGTAGAGCACGGGACTGAAAATCCCGGTGTCCACAGTTCGATTCTGTGTCCCGGCACCTTTTGGCTATCGACCGCTCTATTTCGGAGGTTCATTTGGCAAAGACGTCGCTGTCCGTACTGAAGCGCGAGCGGCAGAGCGAGCGCCAGCGGCTGGTCAACCGGCGGAGCCGCAGGACGCTCAAGGATAAGGTCAAGCAGCTCGAGTCGACCACGAGCCGCGAGGAGGCCGCGAAGCTGCTGCCCGAGGTCCAGGGCATCATCGACCGCGAGGCCCGCAGGAACATCATCCACGCAAACACCGCCCGCCGGCTGAAGTCCCGCCTCGCCCGACAGGTTGCCGAGCTGAAGTAGCCCGGACAGGCCGTCCCGTGCAATCCCGGCCGGCGTCCCGCGCCCCGCGCGACCGCCGGCCAAACCGCATCCGGCCTTGAGAATAGCCTTCCACGCCATCTACTACCACCCCGAGGTGGGCGGGATGGAAAGCCACATCAAGGATCTCGCCGAGGAATTCACGCTCCGGGGACACGAGATCCGCATCGTCTGCGGCCGCTCCCTGCCCGGGCTCGCCGGGCACGAGATAATCGACGGCGTCGACGTCACCCGGACCGCGTGGTTCGGCCGGACCCCGCTGGGCTGGACGCGCTACGTGCTCGCCTCGCTCCCGGCCTTCGACCGCGTTTCCGAGGGCGCCGATATCGTCCACGGCCAGGGCTTTCCCTGCGCCCTCGCTACCCGCCGCGCCGCGGCGCGCCAGGGCATACCGAATCTCGTCACTGTTCATTCCTCGCACTTCCTGCGCCTGGCCCCGAAGCGGTTTCTACGGCCGGGCTTCCGGTACCTGCTCGGCCCGGCCGACCACATCCTGGCTCCGAGCGAGGAACTCGCGGCGGCAGTCCGCACCGCCGTGCCCGGCCGCCAGGTCGAACAGTACGTCAACTCGGTAAACACCCGTCGCTTCCGCCGGGTCGAACCCGCGCTCGCCAACCCCGGCAGGACGGTCATCGTCTGCCCGCGCCGACTTGTCGAGAAGAACGGGGTCCGCTCCGCGATCGAGGCCCTGCCCCTGATTCTCAGGGACACGCCTGTTCACATGTATATGGCCGGCCCCGGGCCGCTCCGGGCGGACCTAGAGGCGCACGCCCGCGAGCTCGGGGTCGAGCGCGACGTGACCTTCCTCGGCGCGGTCCCCCATGAACGGATGCCGGGCATTCTCTCATCCGCCGACATCGTCCTGATTCCATCGCTGATGGAAGCGACCTCGATTGCCGCGCTCGAGTCAATGGCCTGCGAGCGGGTCATCGCCGCATCGCGGGTCGGCGGCCTGCCCGAGATAGTCGACGACGAGGTCGGCGTGCTCTTCGAGGCCGGTAATGCCGCGGACATCGCCGCCCGGGTCGGGGTGCTACTCGGCCGCGACCGCGCCGCGATGGGCCGCGCCGCCCGCAGCCGCGTCGAGCGGAAGTGGAGCTCAGCGCGTCTCGCCGACCACCATCTCGACATCTACCGGAGACTCATCGACAGCCGTCGGAATCGGCGCCGGGCCTGATGCTCACCGGGTCTGGAAGGCGACCGCTCGCCGCCTGGCTCAGGACCGCCGTCGGCCTCGTCGTGGTAGCCGCCGCGCTGTACTTCCTGGCCGGCCGGCTGGTCCGCGACTGGGGCCGGGTGCCGTGGGCCGACATTCGTTTCAACTACCTCTTCCTCGCCGCCGCCTTCGCGGTCGTGTTCTTCGTCTACCTGCCGCTGTTCGGCGTCAACTGGCGCTTCCTGCTCCGCTCGCTGGGCGCGCGCCTGTCCCTGCTCGACTCGGTCGCGATCCTCTGCGTTTCGCAGATGGGCAAGTACGTACCGGGCAAGGTCTGGTTCGCGTTGGGCCGCATATACTTAGCCCGGCGACGCGGCGTGCCCGAGGCCGCGACCGCGGTCAGCGCGGTGATGGAAACCGGCTTCGCGCTCTTGTCCGCGATCCTGCTGTTCGGCGTGTCGCTGCTGCTGATGCCGCCCGGGCAGGTCCCGGGCCGGGCCTGGCTCGCCTTCGTCCTGGTTCCGCCCTGCTTGGTTGCGATCTGGCCGCCGGTGCTGTCGCGACTCATCAACTGGCTGCTGGCCCGCCTCAAACAGCCCCGGGTCGAGATCAGCCTCGCTCTCGGGGAGACCCTCGCCATCGTCGGGCTCTACATCCTGATGTGGCTCGCGCAGGGCATCGGCTTCTACCTGCTGGTCAATTCGTTCTACCGCTTGACTCCGGCCCGGTTGCCGGTGATAGTTGGAGGGTACGCCTTGGCTTGGATACTGGGCTTCGTGAGCCTGGTCACGCCGGCGGGGCTGGGCGTGCGTGAGGGTATCCTGACCTTCGCGCTGCGATTCGTGATGCCGGAGCCGATAGCGATCATCGCGGCACTGCTGGGCCGGGTCTGGATAACCCTCGCCGAGGTCTTGGCCGCAGCAGCGATGGCGCCGTTCGTGCGCAGGAGGAGACAGGAGGAGAAGTGACCAGACGCAGACGCGGCTCCGCCGCCCCGCCGCCGGGCGCGCCCGGACGGCCGACATCGGAACGGCTCCTTGCCCGCGTCGCGACGGCGGCGCTGGTCGTCCTGCCGCTCGTGTTCTACTTCAAGTACCTGTTCGGCGACCGAATGCTCTTTGGCACCGACTGGCTCGGCGCCGGCGGCTACGCGATGCGGCTGTTCATGACCGAGTACATCAAGTCGCACGGCAGCATCGCGTTCTGGATGCCCGCCATCCTGAGCGGCCAACCGACGGTCGCGGCCTTCTTCGGCGACCTATTCTACCCGACCCAACTCTTCCGGCTCATCGCGCCGGTGCACGTCGTTTGGGCCTGGACATTCTACGCCCACGTCGTGGTCGCCGGCATCGGCACCTTCCTGTTCCTGCGCGAGCTCAAGGTCGCGACCCTGCCCGCCGCGCTGGGCGGCGTCGCGTATATGTTCGCCGGCAGCCTGCTGACCCTGACCTACGCCGGTCACGACGGCCGGCTCATCGGCTCAGCGCTGCTGCCGCTCGCGATGTTCTTCCTGCACCGCGCGATGACGCGCCGCCAGCTCCTCTGGTTCCTGCTGATGGGACTCGTCCTAGCCCTCCAGCTCCTTTCCGGCCACGTCCAGAAGGTCTACTACACCGGCCTGATCCTGACCGCCTACTTCCTCTACCGGCTCGTCGCGACGCTGAGCCGCGAGCCTTCCGCCGGGATGGCCCTGAAGCTCTGCGGCTTCTTCGTCCTCGGCGTGGCGCTCGGCGTAGCGCTTTCGGCCGTCCAGTACCTGCCGATCTACGGCAACCTGCCCTACGCCGCCCGCGGCAGCGAGCGTGGCTGGACGTACGCGACCTCCTGGTCAATGCCGGTGCGCGAGCTACTCGACCTCCTGTCGCCGCGCTCCTCGGGCATCCTCGCCGAGTACCGCGGCTCCAACCCATTCAAGCTCCACAGCGAGTACCTCGGCCTGCTGCCGCTCGTGTTTGCCTTACTCGCGGTCGTCCGCGGCTGGCGCCGGGGCAATACGCTGTTCTTCCTCGCCGCAGCGGTAATCGGCATCTTCATGGCTCTCGGCGGCAACACCCCGTTCTATCGTCTGCCCTACGCCCTGCTCCCCGGGATCGGCAAGTTCCGCGGGCCGGCGATGATCTTCTTCACCGTCTCGTTCTCGATCGCGGTGCTGGCTGGCTTTGGCTTCGACCGCGCGTTTGCCTGGCTCGGAAAACGCCGGGGGTTCCGGGCTGGCTCGGCCCTCTCCGTCGCGGCGGTCATTGCCGCCATCATGACGATCGACATCGGGCTGTCACTGCGGCTCTGGGACGAGGAGCGCGGCTACATCCGCGGCGTCCCCCCGCCGGCCGAGTACTACGCGCCCGACGAGGTGGTCGGGCTCCTGCGCGCCGATAGCTCGCTGCACCGGGTCCTGCCGCTGAACTACGAGAACTCCGACGCCGGCGTCCTGATGCTGCACGGCATCCAGAGCGCCGGCGGCCAGATGCCCAACCCGCTCCAGAGCTACCAGGACTTCATCGGCGCGGGTTCGAGCGTGATGTTCCAGGCCGGCAATCTGACACTCCCGGGCTTCCTCAACCTGCTCAATGTCAGGTACGTCGTCGCGCCCCGCCTGCCCGATGACGACTCCCGCTACGACGAGCGCAGCCAGCAGGCAATCCGCCAGCTCCGCGCGTTCCTCTCCGGCCCTGGGCTCGAGCCCGCGGCCTTCGGTCGCCAGTACGCGGTGTATCGCAATAACGACTGCCTGCCGCGTGCCTTCATCGCCGCCAGCCACGCAGTTGTCGCCACCCGGGACGAACTCCTGGCGCGGCTCGCGTCACCCGGGTTCGACCCGGTCGGCACCGCGCTGCTCTACGACGACCCGGGCATCCTGGCCGGCGACAGCACGCCGGCGGGCTCGGCGGAAATCCTGTCCTTCGATGCGAACCGTGTCGAGGTCCGCGCCCGGCTCAACCGGCCGGCCCTGCTCGTCCTGAGCGAGAACTACCACCCGGACTGGCAGGTCCTGGTTGACGGCCGGCCGGCGCGGCTGCTTCGCGCCTTCCACACCCTTCGGGCGGTCGCGCTCGAGTCCGGCGAGCGCGCCGTCACCTTCCGCTACAAGTCCCGCTGGTATGAACTCGGCGCCGGCCTGAGCCTAGCTGCGCTCGTCCTGCTCCTCGCTGTCGCGACACTGCACGTCGCGAGGACCCGGTCGCGGCCCGGCCGGCCGAGAAAGGAGCGCGCGGCATGATCCTGCTGACCCTGCTCGCTTTCGGCCTCGCCCCGACTCCGGACAGCCTCGCCCGCGACGTCGCGGTCGACGCACTGCTCGAGCCCGGGCCCCCGTACGTCCTGACCGTCGGCGACACCTTGACGCCCCGGGCGTTCATCCGCAACCACGGGACCGAGGCCCTGCGCAATGTCAACGTCCGTCTGAGCATCGACCCGGTCTACGACCGCACGCTCGTCATCCCCTCGCTCGCGCCGGGAGTCGGGCTCGAGGTGCGCTTCGAACCCTGGCCGGCGGCCGCCGGCGACTTCGCCGTCAGCTGCTCGACCCAGCTCGACGGTGACGAGAACCCGTCCAACGACCGCCGGGTCGTCACGATCCGCGTCACGCACCCGCCGACCTTCTTCGTCGAGCCCGACCAGTCCGACCGCATCACGGCCGGCGCGACCCGGAGCTACCGCTTCCACGTCGACATGCGCGGCGACACGGGCGACACGATCTACCTCCTGCCGGTCGCGGCGCCGCCGGGCTGGCAGGCGCGCTACTACGACTCGACCGATGCCGCGCCCCTAGCCGGCACCGACCGCGTCCGCCTCGGCTACATCGCTCCCGACCGGCGGCGCGCCTTCAACCTGCGCGTCACCGTCCCGGCCGCCCTCGCCGACACCGGCCTCGTCGCGGTCCGCCGGCTGGCGGTCCGCGCTGTCGCCGTCGGCGACAGCGGCGCGCGGGACAGCGCCCTCCTGACGCTGACCCTCGACCCCGGCCTCCAGGTCCACAACTACCCGAACCCGTTCGCCACCTCGACGACATTCATCATCGGCCTTTCCGGGGATGCCACTGTCTCCCTCGCCGTCTACGACCGCACCGGGACGCTCATCCGCCGGCTCATCGACCGCGAGTTCAGGACCGGGCCAACGGTGTTCGAGCTGCCCTGGAACGGCACGAACACCCAGGGCCGGCTCGTCGCCCCGGCCACCTACCAGTACCTGCTCGAAGTCACCCGGGGCGACCACACCGACCGCATCCGCAAGCACCTCGTCCTGAACCGGGGGACCGAATGACCGCCATCATCGTCGCCTCGCTGCTCGCGCTCTTCGACTTCGGTGGGCCGGGAACCGCAACCGTCCCCCTGCTCCAGGTCGGGCAGGGCGCCCGGGCCTGCGCCCTCGGCGAGAGCTACGTCGCCCGTGCCGCCGACGCCAGCGCCCTCCACTGGAACCCGGCCGGGCTCGGCCGCGTCAGGCTCTACCACGTCGCGTTCTCCCACCACGAGTGGTTCGCCGACATCCGCGACGAAATCATCCAGGTCACGTTCCCCGGCGAGGCCGGCGCGTTCGGCCTCGGCCTGACCTACAGCAGCGAGCCGGGAATCGAGTACTGGAGCCGCAACAACCTGCCCCTCGACACCTTCGGCACCTGGACCTCGCTTGTCACGCTCGGCTATGGTGGCACAATCGCCGGACGCCTGACGCTGGGCGCAAATGTCAAGGGACTCTACAATAGCCTCCACACCGTCGTCGGGTACGGCGGCGCGCTCGACGTCGGGTTCGGCTGGCGCGTCCTCGACGGCCTTGACATCGGCTTGGCCGGGCGCAACCTCGGCCTCGCCGGCCACGGCTCGGCCTGGCGTGACCTCCCGGCCGAGGCGACGCTCGGCGCGGCCTGGACCGCCCGACGCTACAGCCTCAGCGCCGACGTTGCGGTCCTCCCGGGCCGCGCGACCGTCCTCCGCACCGGCATCGAGCTTCTCCCCGCCGACGTCCTGGCGCTTCGCCTCGGCTACCGCACCGGCCCGGTCGACCTGGCCGGGCTCGGCTGGCTTGCCGGAATCTCCGGCGGCCTCGGACTGGCTGCGGGCCCGATCAGGCTCGACTATGCGCTCTCGCCGTTCGGCGCGCTCGGCCTCGTCCACCGCATCGGTCTCGATCTCAATCTCCGGCGGCGCGGCTCCGGCCAGTTGCTCATCACGACCGTCACCGGCGCCGAACTCCGGCCCCTGAGCGCCAACCTCGCCCTCGACGGCGCCTGCTCCGGCTCCGTTACCACCGACCGGCTCGGTCGCTACGAACTCACCGGCCTCGTGCCGGGTCGGCTCGTCATCCGGACCAGCTTCCCCGGCTACGTCACGCGCGTCGACACGATGCACATCCTCGGCGACCGGCCGCAGTTCGCGACGCTCGAGCTCAAGCCGCTCGACTACGGTAGCATCCGGGTCGCGCTCGACGACGCGCAGACCCGGCAGCCGGCCGGCGGCACGGTCAGCTACTCCGGGCCGGTCTACGGCGAGCAGGAAGTCCCGGCCAACCCGGGCAGCGTGGTAATCCGCGACCTGCCGGTCGGGCGCTACGTCCTGCAGGCGAGCGGCCCGGGCTACCAGCCGGCCGGCTGCACGCTCGACGTCCTGCCGGGCGCGGTCGCCGAGTGGCCGGTGGGGCTTGCGCGGCTCGCGTCGTCCGGGCCCGCGTTGCGTGCGGCACCCGCGCCGGCGGTTGCGCCGGCCAGTGAACCGGTCGACCCGGCGCAACTCGGCTTCGCGGCCGGCAGTGCTGATCTCCCGGCCGGCGCCGCTTCGGTGCTCGACCGCTTCGTCGCGCTCCTTGCCTCGCGTCCCGGGCTCGTCCTCGAGGTCGCCGGACATACCGACGACCGCGAGGATCCGCCTGCGCCTCTCGAGTCCCGGATGGACCTCGCGCGCGCCCGCGCGGAATCGGTACGCCGCTACCTCGCCGAACGCGGCGTCGCCGACGAACGGCTGATACTGCGTGGTTACGCGGACGCCCAGCCGGTGTCCGACAACGACAGCGAGGCCAGCCGCGCCCGCAACCGGCGCGTCGAACTGCTGATCATCGACGAGTAGCGACCCGGCGACCGGGAAATGCCGCGCACGAAATGTAAGATTCCTATTGACAACATCGGCAAGGGGATTATCATACGCGCGTATCAACAAAGGAGGTCCGATGGTCGCTAAGAAGAAGCCGGCCAAGAAGGCCGCCAAGAAGAAGGTCGTGAAGAAGACGACCAAGAAGGTCGCCAAGAAGCCGGCCAAGAAGGTCGCCAAGAAAAAGAAGTAAGTCCAACGCAACTTCTTCGGGGGGCCATCGGCCCCCCGAATCGCTTTCCCCGCCCGTTTCCTCCGGTCAATGCCCTGCTATAATCCCGGGTGATGTCCGCCCGGCTCGATTCGCTCGTCAGCGCGTTCGACGCCACGCCGTCGCTCGACGCGCTCGCCGGCGCGCTTGCCGGCGGCACGCGCGTCAGCGTCCGCGGCGCCGCCGGCGCCGCCCGGGTGCTGCTCGTGGCCGCGCTCGCCGGACGGCTCCAGCGCCCGGTCGCGCTAGTGCTCGACGATGACGACGACCGCGACGCCGCGGCTGCCGACCTCGCGCTCCTCCACCCGGGACTCGAGGTCCTAACGCCCGCGCCCGAGCGCGACGACTCGATCGCCGCCCTGCGCCGGTTCGCCGCTGGCGCGCCCGCCGTCATCCTCGTCGTCGCCGCCGACATCGAGGTCGCCCTGCCGGAGGAACTCCCGCCCGAACGCCGGCGGCTGGTGATGCTGCCCGGGACAGACCTGTCGCCGATGGCCGCCGCCAGCTGGCTCGAGGACGGCGGCTACGAGCTCGTCGACCTTGTCGCCGAACCCGGCGAGTACGCCCGCCGCGGCGGCATTGTCGACGTGTTCGCCGAGCGCGCCGCCGAGCCGGTCCGGGTCGAGTTCGCGGCCGACTCGGTCGAGTCGCTGCGCTGCTTCGACCCGCTCACCCAGCGCTCGACCCGGCCCGCCGACCGGGTCGAGATCCCCTCACGCCGGCCGCGCCCGCCGACCGATCTCACCATCGCGCGGCTCCTGCCCGAGCCGACCATTGTCATCGCGCCTATCGCCGCTCACGGCCCGCCGCCCGCGGTCACGCTGACCGACGACTCCGACGCCCGTTTCGACCTCGGCTTCGCGCCAGCCGTCAGCTACCTCGGCAACTTCGAACTGCTCAAGTCCGAGCTCGCCGCCTCGCCGCTTCGCTGGTTCCTGTTCTGCGGCTCCGCCGACCGCTGTCGGCGCCTCGGCCCGCTCGTCGGCCCGGCCGCCGAGCTCATCCCCGCCTCGCTCAGCCGCGGCTTCGCCGGCGCGCGCGCCGGCATCGGCCTGCTCGCCGAGCGCGAGCTCTACGGCACCGCGCGCCCGCGCCCGCGCGCCCGCCGCTTCCGCGGCGTGCCGGTCGACAACCTCGTCGCACTCCGCCCCGGCGACCACGTCGTCCACGCCGATTACGGCGTCGGCGTCTTCGAGGGCACCGAGCGAATCCGCCACGGCGGCGTCGAGAAAGACTACCTGGTCCTGCGCTACCTGGGCGGCGACCGGGTCCTCGTCCCGGTTGAGAACTTGGGCCTCGTCGACCGCTACGTCGGCAGCGGCCGCGACGCCCCGGAGCTTGACCGCATCGGCGGCCGCTCCTGGCTGCTCGCCCGCGCTCGCGCCGCCCGGGCCAGCCTCGAGTACGCCCGCGAGCTCGTCGAGATCACCGCCCGGCGCAGCATCGCCGCCGGCATCGCCTTCCCGGCCGACGGCGACTGGCACCGCGAGCTCGCCGCCGGCTTCCCGTACGAGGAGACCGCCGACCAGTCCCGCGCAATCGCGGCGGTCCATCAGGACATGGAGAGTTCTCGGCCGATGGAGCGGCTCGTCTGCGGCGACGTCGGCTACGGCAAGACAGAGGTTGCCCTGCGCGCGGCGTTCAAGGCGGCGGCCGCGGCGAAGCAGGTCGCCCTGCTCGTGCCGACGACGATCCTATGCTGGCAGCACTTCGACACCTTCCGCCGCCGGCTCGCACCCTTCCCCCTCCGGGTCGAGATGCTCTCCCGGCTCGTACCGGCGCCTCGCCGCCGGCGCATCCTCACCGACCTCGCCGCCGGCCGGGTCGATGTCATCGTTGCCACCCACGCCCTGCTCGCCGCTTCGGTACGGTTCCGCGAGCTCGGCCTGCTCATCGTCGATGAGGAGCAGAAGTTCGGCGTTCGCCAGAAGGAACGCATCAAGGCGCTCCGGGCCGGGGTTGACGTGCTCTCTCTCTCCGCCACGCCAGTACCGCGGACGCTCTACATGGCGCTCGCCGGCCTGCGCGACATCTCGACCGTCCACACCCCGCCCGCAGGGCGACGCGAGGTCGCGACCGAGGTTTCGCCGTGGGACGACGCTCTCATCGCCGGCTACGTCGAGCGCGAGCTCGGCCGGCGCGGCCAGGTATTCTTCATCCACAACCGCATCCAGGCGCTCGGCCTGGTCGAGCGCCGCCTGCGTCGCCTCCTCCCCGGCCTCGACATCGTCGTCGCCCACGGCCAGCTCCCGGCCCGCAGGCTCGAGGACCTCTACCTCGAGTTCGCCACCGGCGGGCACCCGGTCCTGCTCTCGACTGCGATCATCGAGTCCGGCGTCGACCTGCCCAACGTCAACACCATCATCGTCGACCGGGCCGATACCTTCGGGCTCGCTGACCTGCATCAGCTCCGCGGCCGGGTCGGCCGCTCCGGCCGCCAGGCCTGGGCGCTGTTCCTGACCCCGACCGGCCGCGACGTCAGCGAGGAGGCCCGCAAGCGGCTATCGGCGCTCATCGCCTACTCGCAGCTCGGCGCCGGCTTCCGGCTCGCCCTCCGCGACCTTGAAATCCGCGGCGCCGGCGACCTGCTCGGCACCCGCCAGCACGGCCAAGTCGCGCGCGTCGGGCTGAGCCTCTACGCCCGGATGATCCGCGAGGCCTCGGCCCGGCTCCGCGGCGAGGAGCCCGCGCCCGAGCCCGAGCTCGCGCTCGAACTCAACGCCTTCATCCCGGAGGGCTACGTGCCCGACGCCTTCGAGCGGGTCGCGCTCTACCGCCGCCTGCTCGGCCTCGAGTCCGAGGACGAGCTCAAGGGCTTCGAGGAAGAGCTGGTCGACCGCTTCGGGCGCTACCCGCCGGTCGTCGCCGACCTGTTCCGGATCGCGCTCGTCCGCATTCGGGCCCGCAGGCTCGGACTGCTCAAGGTCGACGCGCGCGGCGGCCGCCTCACAATCGTCGGCCCTGAGCGGACCGAGATCCTTGCCGGCGGGATCGACGAGCTACTCGACCATCTCGGCCGGGCCTGACGCGCCCCGCTCGATCGATATCGCGCGACCCTCGCCCGCGAACTCGATGCTCACCCGCACCGCTCGCTCCGGCAGCACGCCAAGCGCCCGCTCGGCCCACTCGACGATCGTGATGCCGTCGCGGTCGAAGTACTCGTCGAGCTCGGCCGCGCCGAGCTCGGCCGCGTCGGCCAGCCGGTAGAGGTCAACGTGGTACACCGGCAGCCGGCCCCGGTACTCGGTGACGATGACAAACGAGGGACTGCGCACCTTCTCGGCAACGCCGAGCCCGGCCGCGATGCCCTTTATCATCGTCGTCTTGCCGCTGCCAAGGTCGCCAAAGAACGCCACGATGTCGCCCGGCGCGAGCTCGTCGGCAAGAGCGCGGCCGAGAGCGATTGTCTCGGCCGCGCTCCGGCTCGGCAATGTGCGGGCGCTCAAGTAACGGGCCTCAGGACCCGGGGCCGCCGGGCCTTCTCCGCTACGCCAGCTCCACGCTCATCGCGGTCGCCTCGCCGCCGCCGAGGCAGATCGCCGCGAGCCCCTTCCTGAGCCCGCGCTGCTTCAGGGCGTGAATCAGCGTGACGAGGATCCGCGAGCCGGAACATCCGATCGGGTGGCCCATCGATATCCCGCTCCCGTGGACGTTGACCTTCTCCCAGTCCCAGCCCAGCTCCTTGCCGTCGGCCAGCGTCTGGGAGGCGAACGCCTCGTTGAGCTCGATCAGGTCGAACTGGTTGATGTCGCCGCCCTGGATTTCCAGCAGCCGCCGCACCGCCTTGACCGGCGCGTAGAACAGCATCTTCGGCTCGACACTGCCGGTCGTGTAGGTGATCACCCGGGCCAGCGGCTTGAGTTTCTTCTCCCGCGCGTAGGCCTCGCTCGACAGCACCAGCGCCGCCGCGCCGTCGTTGATCGACGACGCGTTGCCCGCGGTCACCGTGCCGTCGGGCGTGAACACCGGCTTGAGCCTCGCCAGCTTCTCGACCGTCGTATCCGCCCGCGGTCCCTCGTCGGTGTCGACCACCACCGGGTCGCCCTTGCGCTGGGGAATCGAAACCGGCAGGATCTCGTCCTTGAACCAGCCCGACTGCGCGGCCTTGACCGCCCGCTGGTGACTGCGACAGGCCCACTCGTCCTGCTCCGCGCGGGTGATGCCGGAGTTCTTCGCGGTGAAGTCGCCGAGCGCGCCCATGTGGATGTTGCCAAAGAAGTCCCACAGCCCGTCGTAGACCATCCCGTCCTGGAGCTTGGTGTCGCCCAGCTTGTTGCCGTTACGCAACTGCTTCAGGTAGTAGGGCACGTTCGACATCGACTCCTGCCCGCCGGCGATGACCAGCCGGGCGTCGCCGGCCTTGATCTGCTGGCAGGCCAGCGCCGCCGCGATCATTCCCGAGCCGCAGACCTTGTTCACGGTCAGCGCCGGCACCTCCGGGCTCAGCCCGGCGCCGATTGCCGCCTGGCGCGCCGGCGCCTGGCCGATCCCGGCCGGGCAGACATTGCCCATTATCACGCCGTCGACGTCGGCCGCGTCGGCGCCCGAGCGCCTGAGCGCCTCCTTGATTGCCAGCGCGCCCAGCTCCGGCGCCCGCAGCGAAGCCAGCCCGCCCAAGAAGCGGCCGACCGGCGTCCGCACCGCGCCGAGCACAACGGTCTCTTTGGCCTTACCTATCGTCATCTCGGACTCCCTTCAGTTGCATTTCCGATCTTGACATTCCGGCCAGAACCTGACACCCGGGTACCAGCCCCAGGATACCGGCCCGCGTTGGGTCACCCGGAGAGGTCGACTTCGCCTCCGCGCCTTCGTGTTCGGCTCGCCCGGCAACCATCGTTTACCACTTCGCCTTCCGCTTCTCCAGGAACGCCGCGGTTCCCTCCGCCGGCTCGCCCGACGAGAAGCAGACGTTGAACGCCTCGACCTCGTAGGAATTGCCGGTGGTCAGGTTCGAGTCCAGCCCCCGGTTGATGACCGTCTTCGCCAGCCGCACCGCGGTCGGCCCGTTGGCGATCATCTTCCGCGCCAGCGCGGTCGCCTGCTCGATCAGCTCGGCCGCCGGCACGACCCGGTTGACCAGCCCGATTCGCAGCGCCTCGGCCGCGCCGATGTTCTCCCCGGAGAACACCAACTCCTTCGCGGCGCCCGGCCCGACCAGCCGCGCCAGCCGCTGTGTGCCGCCGAACCCCGGTATCAGCCCGAGCTTCACCTCGGGCTGGCCGATCAGCGCGCCGTCGGCCATCAGCCGAATGTCGCAGGCGAGCGCGATCTCGCACCCGCCGCCGAGCGCGAAGCCGTTGACTGCCGCTATGACCGGCTTCTCGATCTCCTGGATCCGTCCCATCGCGCGGTGGCCGCGCCGGGCGAACTCGCGCGCCTCGAGCGGCGTGAACCTGCGCATCTCGGCGATGTCGGCCCCGGCGACGAATGCCTTGCCTTCGCCGGTCAGGATGATGACCCGGACCGGATCCTCGGCGGCGAACTCCTCGAACGCCGACTCGATCTCCAGCACCATCCGGCTGTTAAGCGCGTTGACCGGCGGCCGGTTGAACCTGAGCCAGCCGATCCCGTCGGCCGCGCTCTTGACGATGTTCTGAAACTCCACGATTCCTCCTGTTGAAAGAGAGGTCAGGACCCGCCCCCCACTATAAACCGCCGGGGCGGCGGGTCAAGCCGGCCCGGCCGTCTCAGGGTATCAGCAGCCGGAACATCCGGCCCTGGGCCCCGCCGTCGTCCTGGACGTAGAAGAGATACAGCGCGTTCGGCGCGAACCCGAGGATACTGCCCGTACCCCGGTCGAGATCGCGCACCACCGACCCGGTCCGGACAATCATCCCGCGCAGGTCGTTCGGCACCGCCCAGAACAGCCGCGGCCCGGCATCACCGAACCCGGCCGAGGCCGCGACCATCGTCACCCCCTGAGCGTCACCGCCGGCCGGCACGATGAACCCGGCCCCGCTCCCGTCCCGGCCGACCCGGCCGATACGCCCTGCCGCCTGCTCGGACCAGAACACGTCCGAGCCGGCCGCCGCCAGCCCGTCGTCCGCGGCCAGGGTCCCGGGCGCGAGCAGCTCCGGCCCGACCAGCCGCACCGCCGCGCCGGTCGCCGGCACCTTCATTACCGCGACCTGGTCCGGGTCGTTCGACGTCACCAGGAAGAACAGCTCACCCTCGTGGGCGACCAGCCGGCGAACGACCGTCGCCTCGGCCTTCGGCCGGACCGCGGCGAACCGCTCCTGGGCCGGGCCGCCCGACCGCGGGTAGGACGTGACCCGCGCCGCGTAGGCGGTGTCGGCGACGTTCTCGAGCCAGGCCACGTGAACATAGGCCGCGCTCACCGCGATGTCGGTCACCGTCGCGCTCCGGCCCGGAAACTCGAGCACTGTCGCGGGCTGAGCTGAATCGCCCTTGCTCGCGGTCATCACCCGCCAGGCCGGCTCCAGACTCGTGATGTCCCGCTCGAACCAGTACAGCGCGCTCCCGCCGTCGCAGAGCCGGCGGACCTCGTGCCGCCGCACGCAGACCGTGTCACGCTCGACGCCGTCGACGTCCACCCAGCGGATTTCCGAGATGCTCCCGCCCGGCTCTATGTAGTACACCCGGGCCGAATCCGCGACCAGCAGGCGCGCGCTCGTCCCAATCACCGCCTCGCGCGTGCCCCCGCACAACCCCTCGCGCACGTGGATGACGACCTGCCCGACCGTGCTCAGCCCGTCCGCGTCGCTCGCCGTCACCCGGACCGTGTCGTCGACATCCGCGGCCGGTGCGAGGTAGCGCGGCGAGTCGCCGGAATCAGGCGCAACCGTGCCGTGCCTGACCGCCCAATGAAGTGCGAGCGTGTCACCCTCCGGGTCGTATGCCCGCACACTGAGGTAGGCCATACCGCCCCGCGGCAACGAATCCGGCCGCGCCCGCACCCACTCCACCACCGGCGCCCGGTTACCGCAGCCGACCGCCGCGACCAGCGCAAAAGCAATCACAACCGCACGCATAACGCTCATATGAGATGATATTGATTTCCCGGCCCCGGCACAAGCCCGCCGGCACGGACGGGGTCGGGCCCGATACGAAGATGCGAGCAGACCTTTGTCACAGAACCCCAGGACCCGCGACAATCCCCTCTCCGCCGCCCGTCATTTCGACCAACGTGGAGAAATCCCTCTCCGGCCTCCTCCCCCTCTCCGCCTCAGGGGGTGCCGCTCCTGTCACAATGCCCGCAGGCTCAGACCCGTACCATAACCCGCCGCACTCGCACAGACTCAAATCGCCTGCATTAGTCAAAACTAACGGTTGCAGTATTGCGAGAATCGTCCTAACCGATTGAGAAGTTGAGGCTTCAATCACGTTCGAGTTTCCCCCCTCCCCCATACCCGGAGTTACTGGGGGGGGTTACTCCGGGAGTTACTGGGGGAGTAACTCCGGGAGTGCGGGTGGGGGTGGGGCGCGCATGTCAAGACCAGGACATAGGTTACACTTAATTATCACGACATAGGTGACACTTTTGTCTGCCGGCGACCCGCACCTACGCTTCTGACTGACACGTCAGCCGCCCACAGATAGGCTTCACTACGCCGATCGGCAGGTCGCAGAACCAGACCCGCCAGGTCTTCTCGGCCAGACTCTCCAGCCCGACCGACGT
>JAWOHE010000027.1:0-29411 GCA_046485285.1 bacterium | reverse complement strand
GATCGAATGGAAGTGGGCGACAATTGCACACAACCTACTGAAGCTCAGCCGGCTGGTGGCAGGCGGCACCGCCAAGCTGGCCTGGTCCACATAGCCCGGGCCGGACCTCAGTCAATCGCAGCACGGACTTCGAACATCAATCCATCTCGTCAGTCAGCACTGCAACCCGCCGAGGTTTCTGGACAAGCTCCACATTACTTAACTCCATGGCCGTCAAGGGAGAAGCGGGCACATCATTGGCGCGGACGGCCATATGCGCTACCCGGGAGGAGGTTCTCATAACCGCCCTGCCTCCGCCGCGTATCGTTCCAGCACCAGCGGGATTGTAGGCGCTGTTCAAGATGATGTCAATGCGGTATTGACCCGGGCCCCGGGCAGGGCGGCGGCGGAGTGCCGACGGCGGGCTGGTCGAAGCCCCGGGCCCCGATGAGCGCGGCCGAGAGGGCTTATCTCGCGGACTGCCCGGCACTTGACCCGAGTGACCCGAGGTTCCGACCGCGTCCGGTACCCCACCCCCAGCCGCCCTCCCCCAGCGGCCCTTGGAACGGCCCCGGGAACCGCTACGGGGATACCCCCGGGGATATCCCCCGGAGCGGGGAAGGCGGGGAGGCTGGTCGCCGGCCGGGACACCCGGGAAGGGCAGTACCCGGCGTGGAGCCCGAACAGCAGTCAGGGCGGCCGATGCCGGCGGGCGTCGGCCCGGTCAGTCGAGGTCGTCGAGAAGCCGGGCGAGGAGCTCGTCCGGGTCTGCGGGCCGGTCGCGCACGGGCGCGGGATAGGCCGGTCGGCCGGAGCGGTAGATGATGCCGATGGGTATCCTGTCACCCCACTCCCGCGCGAGCCTGAACGCCGCCGCCCGGTCCTGCGGTGCGTCGGCCGCGCGGTCGAGCTCGTAGACCCGCTCGCGGTACCACTGCGCGGTGTTGACCTTGTTGAAGCTGACGCAGTTCTGGAGTATCTCGACCAGCGCGAACCCGGGGTGCCGCACCGCCTCAACGATGAGCCCGGCGAGGTGCCCGGGATTGCCCGCGAACCCGCGCGCGACGAACCCGGCGTCGAGCGCAACCGCCAGCGCGAGCGGGTTGAACGCGACCGACCGGACGCCGAACGGCGTCGTCGCGGTCTTCATCCCGAGGTCGCTGGTCGGCGAGGCCTGGCCCTTGGTCAGGCCGTAAATCTGGTTGTCGTGGACGAGGTAGGTCAGGTCGAGGTTCCGGCGCAGGGCGTGGAGGAAGTGGTTACCGCCCTCGGCATAGCCGTCGCCGTCGCCGCCCTCGCAGATGACAGTGAGGTCGGGCCGGGCAAGCTTGAGCCCGGTCGCGACCGGCATCGTCCGGCCGTGGAGGCCGTTGAACAGGTTGCAGCGAAGGTAGTGCGGGGCCTTGGCGGCCTGGCCGATGCCGGACACGAACGCGAGCTGGTGCGGCTCAAGGCCGAGCTTCTCTAGCGCGAGCTTGACGCCCTCGCGGATACCGAAGTTGCCGCAGCCCGGGCACCAGGCCGGCGGGTCGTCCGAGTTCCAGCGCTTCGCCGGCACTAGTCCTCCCGCAACCGGCGCTCGAGCGCCCCGCGGACCTCCTCGACCCCGAACTGCCGGCCGTCGTAGTGGAGCACCGAGCCTGCGGCCCGGAGCCCGCACTCCTGCGCGATGAGCTGGCCGAGCTGGGCGGTGGCATTGCCCTCGACCGTGAACAGCCGCCGGCTGTGCCGGGCGAGCGCGATGGTCGCCGCGGCCGGGAACGGCCAGATTTCGCCGAAGTGGAGCATCGCGACCGACCGGCCGGCCCGGCGCAGGCGGGTAACCGACTCGGCCACCGTGCCCCGCGTCGAGCCGAAGCAGGCGACCAGCGCGTCCGCGTCCTCGTCCGGCCACCGCTCGGGCAGCGCGATCTCCCGTGCGAGGAGCGCGGCCTTGCGCGCGCGCTTGCCGACCATCTCGTTGCGGACTTCGGCCGACTCGGTGATGTGGCCGGCCTCGGTGTGTTCGTCCGAGTCGACGTAGACCAGCTCGCCGGGTGTACCGGGCAGGATGCGCGGCGAGATGCCGCTCGCGGTGAACGCGTAGCGCCGGTAGCCGCCGACCGGCCCCTCGTGGCGGTCCGGCCCGGGCGCGGTCTCGAACTTGAACTTCTCGACCGTCCAGCGCGCGTCCGCCAGCCACTGGTCAAAGAGCAGGATGACCGGGACCTGGTACTGCACGGCGAGCCGGACCGCGCGGGACGCGGCCCGGAACGCCGCCTCGCCGTCGGCCGGGCAGAGCACCGCCCGGGGAAACTCGCCGTGCCCGCAGGACAGCGCGAACAGCAGGTCGGCCTGGGCGGTCCGGGTGGCGAGGCCGGTCGCCGGGCCGGGCCGCATCCCGGACATCACGACGACGCCCGTCTCGGTGGCTCCGGCCAGACTCAGGCCCTCGTTCATCAGGCACAGCCCGCCGCCCGCGGTCGCGACGATGGCGGGCGCGCCGCCAAACGACGCACCGCAGGCCTGGTTGACCGCCGCGACCTCGTCCTCGGCCTGCTCGACGACCATCCCGGCCCGGTCCGCGAACCTCGCACAGGCCTCGAGCACCCCGGTCCCGGGCGACATCGGATACCCGGCGCAGTAGCGCGCGCCAGCCGCGATCGCGCCCAGCGCGAGCGCGTCCGCGCCGGTGACAAACCGACGCCGGGGCGCGCCCGGGACCGGCCGGAGCCGGGCGATCGGCGCGGTCGCCCGGCGGCAGGCCTCGTACCCGCCCCGGGCACTGTCAATGTTCTTCTCCACCATCCCGCCGCGTCCGGCGAAACCGGCCCAGAGCTCCTGCTCGAGGAACCCGAATTCGAGGTCGAGCATCGCCACGACCGCGCCGAGCGCGACCGAGTTCGAGGTCCGCTCGCCGCCGTGCTCGACCGCGAGCGCGTGCAGCGGCAGGTGGACGACCCGGAAGCCGCCCCGGGGCAGACTGCCGTGCTCGTCGTCGACCAGTACGACCGCGCGCCCTGCCAGCTCGTGGGTGTGGGGCCGGACCAGCCCGGGCGCGAGCGCGACGAGCAGGTCGGCCCGGTCCGGCTCGGCCGAGACCGGCCGGCCGCTCACCCGCAGGCGGCAGAAGTTGTGCCCGCCCCGGATCCGCGACTCGGTGTCCATCGTCGCGAGCGCGTGCCAGCCCGCGGCGACCAGCGCCCGGCCCAGCAGGCGCGAGGCGACCTGCAGGCCCTGGCCGGCCGCGGCCGAGATGATGATGCGCAGTTCCATCAGCGGAACTCCTCGGCCAGCCGGTTCAGCCGAGCTGGCCGCCCCCTCCCTTCAATTCCCTCCCCCTTGAGGGGGAGGGAAGGATGAGGGTGGTCCGGACCCGGTCCGCGACCTGGGCGGTCGCGCAGGGCCGGGAAGCCGTCCTCGAATACCGCCCGTTCGACCCGGTAGATGATGCCGGTCGGGATGCGCTCGCCGCCCGGCCATTCGAGCGCGACCCGGAAGGCCGCGTCGAGGTCGACCGGGTCGTGCCCGTCCGCGAGCGGCTCGACCCGCTCGCGGTACCACTGCCAGGTGTTGACGCGGTTAAAGCTCACGCAGGGCTGGAGCACGTCCACGAACCCGAAGCCCCGGTGCCGGACCGCGGCCGCGATGATTCCGGCAAGCTGTTCCGCCGCGCCGGCGAAGCCCCGGGCGACAAACGTCGCGCCGGCCGCGAGCGCGGCCGCGAGCGGGTTGAATGCGGGTGCGGCGGTGCCGTGCGGGCTGAGCCGGGTCACCGCGCCCTGCGCGCCGGTCGGCGCGGGCTGGCCCTTGGTCAGCCCGTAGACGCCGTTGTTGTGGACGACGCAGGCGATGTCCGGGTTGCGGCGGAAGGCGTGCAGGAGGTGGTTGCCGCCCTCTCCGTAGATGTCGCCGTCACCGCCGACCGCGATGACGGTGAGCTCCGGGCTGGCCAGCCGGACGCCGAGCGCGTGGGCCAGGGCCCGGCCGTGGAGCCCGTGCAGGAAGTTGCAGTGCAGGTAGTGGGGCAGCTTGCCGGCCTGGCCGATGCCGGAGACGACCGCGACCTGCTCTGGCTCAAGTCCGAGCTCGTCAAGCGCTGCCGCGACCGCATCGAGGATCGCGAAATCGCCGCAACCCGGGCACCAGGTCCGCTCGACCTCGTTCAGCCGTCCGCTCATCCCGCGACCTCGCCGATGCGCTCGACCAGCGCCGCGCCGCTGAATGGCCGGCCGTCGTACTTGAGAATCTCCGCGTCAGGCCGGCGCCGGGTCATCCGCGTGAAGAGCCGGCCGAGCTGGCCGGTCGAGTTCTGTTCGACCGTCACCAGTCGCCGGCAGTTCGCGAGCCGCGCCTCGACCTCGGCGGCCGGGAACGGCCAGAGTTCGGGCAGGAACAGCATCGCGACCTCGACTCCATCCTGTCGGAGCGCCGCGACGGCCTCGCGCACCGCTCCCCGCGTCGAGCCGAAACAGGCGACAAGAACCCGGGCCGGCTCGCTCGGGAAGGCCTCGACCGCGCCGAACTCCCGGGCCATCGCCGCCGCCTTGCGCAGGCGCTTTGCGTGCATCCGGCGCCGGTTGGCCGCGTTCTCGGTCGCGAACCCGGCCTCGTCGTGCTCGGAGCCCATCGACCGGACGAACTGGCCCGGGCGGCCGGGCCGGATCCGGGGCGATACCCCGCTCACGGTCAGCTCGTAGCGACGAAACGCCCGGGGCTCAACACCGGCCGCCGGGTCGTGCGCGAAGTCGTCCGAGGCCTGGAGCCGGTCGCGGTCGAACTCGTCAAGCGTCCAGGAGGAGTCGGCCAGCTGCTGGTCGGACAGCACGATCGCCGGCACCTGAAACCGGCCGGCGAGCTCGAACGCGCGGCAGGTGGCGTAAGCCGCCTCCTCCGCGCCGGCTGGCGCGAGCACGAAGCGCGGGAACTCGTCCTGCGAGGCGTTCAGCGCGTAGAGCAGTTCCGCCTGCTCGTGCCGGGTCGGGAACCCGGTCGCCGGGCCGGGCCGCTGGGCAATCACGACAACGACCGGCAGCTCGGCGATCCCGGCCAGCCCGAGCGCCTCGACCATCAACGCGAACCCGCCGCCCGAGGTCGCGGTCATCGCCCGGGCCCCGGCCCAGCTCGCCCCCAGCGCGATGTTGATTGCCGCGATTTCGTCCTCGGCCTGCTCCACCACGAGGTCGAACCCGGCCTGGCGCCCGGCGAGGTACTCCATCACGCCGGTGGCCGGCGACATCGGGTAGCCGGAATACACCCGGACCCCGGCACAGAGCGTGCCGTAGCCGACCGCCTCGTTCCCGGTGAGCAGCAGTTTCGGCCGCCCGCCCAGACGGGGCACCCGGCACGGGCACTGCCGGTGGTACCTGGCCTCGACCGCATCGAACCCGGCTTTCGCGCACCTGAGGTTGGCGCCGACGACCTCGTCGCCCTTGTGCTCGAAGCTCGCCCGGAGCAGCGCGCCGAGCGAATCGAGCGGCTGGCCGACCAGCGCGACCATCGCGCCCAGCGCCACCGCGCTCGAGTACACCTTCGCCCCGCCCTGCTCCTCGGCCAGCCTCACGAACGGCACCCGCACGACCTGCGCCCGGCCGTGCGTCTCGACCTCGCCGTCGCCCTCGGCGACGACGACCCCGTCCGCGACGATCTCGTCGAGATGCGCGCCGGCCGAGAACTCGTCGAGCGCCAGCAGCAGGTTGACGTCCGGGCCGACGCACTGGACCGGCCGGTCGCTGACCCGGATCTGGGTCAGGTTGTGGCCGCCGCGGATCCGCGACATCACGTCCGGCCAGGCAAACACATGGTAGCCGTCGCGCGCGAACAGCCGCGTCAGTGTCTGTCCGGCCAGCCGGATTCCCTGGCCGGCCTCGCCGGCGATCGTCACCGTCACGTCGGGCACGCCCTGATGCTAGGCAAACCTCATCCGGGTTCAAGTCCAACGCGCCTGCCGCCCACGACGCCCGCCGCCCTTGACTTGCCGCCGCCCGACCGCTATTTTCACCGGGATGAGCACACCGGAAAAGCCAGTCGATCCGTTTGACAAGTGCCGCCAGTTCGACGCGATGCTCCAGGTTGCCCGGTCAAGCGGCCGGCTGTTCTACTCCCGCGACATCCTGCCCGCCGCCGCGCCGGTCGCGACCCGTGCCGGCCGCGAACTGGTGAACCTGGGCTCCAACAACTACCTCGGCCTCACCCAGCACCCTGAGGTCAAGGCCGCGGCCCGGGCCGCGATCGAGGAGTACGGAACCGGTTCGGCCGGCTCCCGGCTTCTGACCGGCACGACCCCGCTCCATCTTGAGATGGAACGCAGGCTCGCCGGGTTCAAGGGCGTCGAGGCGGTCGTGACCTTCTCAGCCGGGTTCATGGCCCTCGCCGGCACGGTCGGCGCGCTCGCCGGCCCGGGCGAGTTCCTGTTCTCCGACGAGCTCAACCACGCCTCGATCATCAACGGCTGCCGCCAGTCCCGGGCAAAGACGGTCGTCTACCGGCACAACGACCCGGCCGACCTCGAAACGAAGCTCCGCGCCGTCCCACCCGAGACCGGCAAGCTCATCGTCACCGACGGTGTCTTCTCAATGGAAGGCGACATCTGCAACCTGCCCGAACTCCGCCGGCTCGCCGACGCTCACGGCGCGCGGCTCATGGTCGACGACGCCCACGCCACCGGCGTTCTCGGCCCGACCGGCCGGGGCACCGCCGAGCACTTCGGACTCGAGGGCAAGGTCGACGTCGTCTCGGGTACGCTCTCCAAAAGCTTCGGCGCGGTCGGCGGCTTCACCGGCGCCCCGCGCTTCGTCACCGACTACCTGCGCTACAATGCCCGCGAGTCGATCTTCTCGGCCAGCCTGCCGCCGGCGGTCGCCGCGACCGTCATCGCCGCGCTCGAGGTGATGACCGGGCACCCGGAGCTCGTCGCCCGCCTGCACGCCAACGCCCGGTTTATCCACGACCGGCTCGCCGCGGCCGGCTTCAAGATGCGCTGGCACGGCACGCCGATCCTGCCGATCTTCATCGGCGACGACACGCGCGCCTACCGGTTCACCGGCCGACTCGAAGAAGAGGGGGCCTTCGCCAACCCGGTCGTCTTCCCGGCGGTGCCGCCGGGTGCCGCCATCATCCGCATCAGCCTGATGGCAACGCATACCGAGGAACAGCTCCGACTGGCGGCCGACCGTTTCGACGCGGTCGGCCGGGAACTGGGAGTCATCTGATGGCCGACACAATCTACGCCAGCTTCGCCGAAACCGCGGCCCGCTATCCGCAGCAGGCCGCACTGATGAACCGGGTTGACGGTCGCTACCGCCCAACAACCTTCGCGGCGCTCGCACGGATGATCGACGAGGTCGCGGCCGGGCTTTCCGCGCGCGGTGTCCGGCCCGGCGACCGGGTCGGCATCTACTCCTACAACCGGCCGGAATGGGTCGTCGCCGATCTCGCGATCATGAAGCTCGGCGCGGTCGTCGTCCCGGTCTACCACACTCTGCCCGCGGAGGCGGTCGGCTACATCCTGCGCGATGCCGAGGTCACCCATCTCGTCGTCGAGACGCCGGAGTTGTTCACCGTCGTGCTCTCGGTGCTCGAGTCCGCCCCCCTGCTCAAGGACGTCATCGTCCTCTTCAGCCATGGCCCCGAAAGCCGGGCCGGCAAGACGCTGTTCTCGTTCGAACTGCTGCGGGCATCCGGGGCCGAGGCGCTCGCCCGCGACCCCGGCCTCCGCGCGTCACACGAATCTGCGCCCGACGACCTCGTCACCGTCGTCTACACCTCGGGCACGACCGGCGAGCCCAAGGGAACGATGCTCACGCACGCCAACATCCTGTCGAACGTCCACGCCGCGATCCGGATGTTCAAGCTCGGGCCCGCGGACTCGCTGGTCAGCTTCCTCCCGCTCTGTCACATGTTCGAACGCACCTGCGGCTACTACAGCATGCTGCTCTCCGGGGCGACGATCGCCTACGCCGAATCCCTCCAGACCATTGCCCAGGACGTCCGCGAGGTCAAGCCGACACTGGTGATCCTCGTTCCCCGGGTACTCGAGAAGGTCTACAACACCGTCACCGAGAAGGTCCTCGCCGGCCCGGCACTGCCGCGCAAGCTGATGCTCGCGGCCCTGCGCACCTACGGCCGCTGGGCCCGGCTCGCGGCGAAGAAACAGCGGCCCGGGCTCGGACTGCGGCTCAAGCACTGGCTGCTCGGCCTGCTCGTCGTTCGCAAGCTCCACAAGCTCGGCGGCGGCCGCATCAGGCTGATCGTCTCCGGCGGGGCGCCGCTCGACCGCAAACTCGCCCGGATCTTCAGCAACCTCGGCTTCACGATCCTCGAAGGCTACGGCCTGACCGAGACGGCGCCGGTCGTCTGCGCCGGCCTGCCCGACGACGTCCGCGTCGGCACCGTCGGCAAGCCTTTTCCGGGCGTCGAGGTGCGCATCGCCGACTCGGGCGAGATCCTTGTCCGGGGCCCGAACGTGATGAAGGGCTACCTCAACAAGCCGAAGGAGACCGCCGAGGTCATCGACGCTGAAGGCTGGTTCCACACCGGTGATTTGGGGCGGTTCGATGATCACGGCAATCTCATCATCACCGGCCGGATCAAGGAGATAATCGTCAACTCCTACGGCAAGAACATCGCGCCGGTGCCAATCGAACAGGCCCTGACCGGTTCGAAGTATATCGAGCAGGCGATGGTCATTGGCGACCGCCGGCCGCATCTCACCGCCCTCATCGTGCCGAGCCGGCTCGTGCTCGATGAGTATGTCCGCGAGCAGGGCATCGCCGCCGACCCATCCGGGCGACTGCTCGACAACCCGCGCGTCCGGTCGCTCTACGACGACGAAATCCGGCACATCCTCGCCGGCTTTGCCCAGTACGAGCAGGTCCGCGCGTTCCGGCTGATTCCCGAGCCCTTCACGGTCGAGAACGGGCTGATGACCCCGACGCTGAAGCTGCGCCGGCCACGCGTCGAACTCGCCTACCGCGACGAGATCGAACGAATGTACGGGGAGAAACAGCTGTGAGAACACTGACAATCCTGCTCGCGCTCTGCACCCTCACGACGGCCGGCAGCGCCGTCGACGCGCTGTGTGACCGCGCCGAGTGGCAGCTCTTCAATCGCCACGAGGGCGTCGGCCGGCTCGACTCGGCGAAGGCACTGCTTGCCCGCGGTCGCCGGCTCGAGCCCGCCCACGAACGCTGCCTCTACCTCTGGTCGCGAATCCACATCCAGCTCGGCGACGACGCGAAGGGCAAGAACCGTAAGCTGGCTCTTTACGCCCGCGCCCAGGCCATCGCCGACACGCTCCGAGTCCGCAATGACCAGAACCCGCTCGGCCACATGTGGTGGGGTGTCGCCCAGGGACGCATCGGCCAGACCAGGGGCGTCCTCAACTCGCTGTTCATGGTGCCTTCGCTCAAGGCGGCGTTCAGTCGGGTGCTCGAACTCGACCCGGGGCACTCCACCGCCTACGACGCGCTCGGGGTCCTCTACTACGAACTGCCCGGTTTCGTTGGCGGCGATCTCGGCAGGTCCGAGCAATACCTCCGCCGCGGGCTCGATCTCGACCCCGACTACACCGTCATCAGGCTCGACCTCGCCCACGTACTCGTCAAGCAGAAGCGCTGGGCCGAGGCTCGGGCCGAGCTCAACCGTCTCATCGCGACCGCCAACCCGAAATACCCTGCCGACTTCGAGCTCGACGACAAGCCCGAGGCGCGTGTCCTGCTCGCACAGATCAAGGACAGATAACTGGAGGAAACGTGTCCAAGACCATCGAGAATCTCGAGGCCGCCTTCGCCGGCGAGAGCCAGGCCAACCGCAAGTACCTCGCGTTCGCCCGCCGGGCCGACCAGGAAGGCCAGCCGGGCGTCGCACGGCTCTTCCGTGCCGCGGCCGAGGCTGAGACCATCCACGCCCACGCCCACCTGCGTGCGCTTGGCGCGGTCAATACCACGGCCGACAACCTCCGGGTCGCGCTGGCCGGCGAGAACCACGAGTTCGTCACGATGTACCCGGGGTTTCTTGACCAAGCCATGAAAGACGGACACAAGCCGGCCGAGATCTCCTTCCGGTTCGCGCTGGCGGTCGAGAAGATCCACCACGAACTCTACGCCGGGGCGCTCAAGGCGGTTGAGTCGGGCGGTGACCTGCCAGAGCGAAAGATCTATGTGTGCCTGGTATGCGGCAACACCGTCTACGATCAGGCGCCGGACAAGTGCCCGATCTGCAACGCAGCCGGGACCAGCTTCGTCGAGGTCGGCTAGCGCGAGAAAACAGAGTACGAAGGCCGGCCGCTACGGCCGGCCTTCGGCCTGCAGTTCTGCGGGAAGTTCGCCGGGCGCGGTGGCGGTTGCGGCCGGCGCGAGTTGCGGCGCGCTCGGGACCTCGAGTCGGGCAAGGACGTCGACGATTATCCGCGCCCGCGTCCCTGTCGCCGCCCGGCGGTTGATGATGATGTAGTGGCTGTCGCGCAGGCGGCAGTACCCGCCCTCGGTCTGGAGTTCGTCGTAGACGAGTTGAATGCCGCGCTCGCGGCACTGTTCCTCGAGCCGGCTCAGACGGTCCTTGTCTTTGTCAGCCATCCGTGCTCCTCGTACCACTCGATGGTCTCGGCAAGACCCCGCTCAAGGGAATACGCCGGAACGAACCCGAGTTCGGCGCACGCCGCCGCCGGGTCGCAAACCCAGCAGCCCTGCTCGAGTTCGCGAACCTTGTCCCGGTTCAGAATCGAACCTCCCCGGCCCAGTCGTTCGCCAATGGCGGCGGCGACCCGCAGCGCCCAGCGCGGCAGCCGGACGCTTACCGGCCGGCAACCCAGTTGGCGGCCTGCGACGCGGACGAGCTCCCCGAACTCGTAGCACTGCCCGTCCGACACGTAGTACAATGCGGCCGGCCGGGTTGCCCGCTCTGCCGCCAGAAGCGCGGCCCGGACCGCGTCCTTCACGTAGACCAGTGACAGGTGGAGGGCGATCTCGACCGCCAGCCCGCGCTTCATCGCCGCAAACAGCGTAAGACCGTCGCGGTCGCGCGGGCCGTAGACCGCCGGAAACCGCAGGATGACCGAGGCCAGTCGATTCCCCAACTCGCCGAGCACGCGCTCGGCCCGGAGTTTGCCTTCGCCGTAACGGCTGACCGGCCGCGGCTCGTCGCTCTCGCGCGCCGGACGGTCCGCCGCCGCGGCCGGGCCCGCTGCCGCCACGCTCGAGAACAGCACGAACCGGCCGACCCCGGCCTCGATGCAGGCTTCAGCCAGCATTCGCGTTCCTTCGGTGTTGACGCGGAAGTAGTCTTCGCGTCGCCGCGGACGCAGGCTGGCGGCGGTGTGAAACACCCAGTCGACGCCCCGAACCGCCGCGCCGAGCGATCCGGAGTCCTCCAGGCTTCCCCGGGCCAGCTCGACCGGAAGGCCCGCGAGCCAGCGCAGGTCGCTTGTCTGCCGCACCATGGCCCGCACCGGGTGTCCCTGTTCGAGCAGATGCTCGCACAGGTGCGATCCGATGAAACCATTGGCGCCGGTAACGAGTGCCCGCACCGCTCACAGCCGCGCCAGGACCTCTCGGACCAGGTAGTCGCGACTCAGGACCGCAGCGGCCCGCGGCCGAACCTCGAGGCAGAGCAGGGCGGGCGTCCCGGCCAGGAACCGGAGGTAGGGTCCGAACCGCACCCCGCCTTGGCCCAGCGCGAGGTGCTCGTCGCGCTCGCCGTGGTTGTCGTGCAGGTGGCTGTGATAGACCCGCCGCGCATGGCGGCGGTAGAAGGTGGCCTCTGCCCGGCGCGGCGTGGCGGGCAGGATGGCGTTGTGCCCGACATCATAGCAGAGCCCGAGGTCAGCACTCAACAGCCGGCTGAGCAGGCGATGCACGAAGTCGAACCGGAACCCACCGACGTTCTCGATGCAGAGCCGGGCGCGCCCGCGCGCGTACTCCCTCAGGCCGGACAGCGCATCCCCGACCAGCGCCTCGTAGAAGTCCGGGTAGCGCTCGTGGGGATACCGGCCGCGGCCCTCGCAGGCGTAGTACATCTCGAACCCGAGGTGCATCACTACGTTCTCGATACCCGCCGACTCGGCCTCGTCGAGCAGGCGCCTGATGCTTCGCACCGTGGTACGCATGACCGTCCGGTCGGGAACGAAGAGCGACGGCCCCTCGATGGCGTGAACCGCAAGCCGAATGCCCAGTTGCCTGGCCAGCATGCGCACCTGCCGGCGCCGCCGGCCGTCCGCGAGCTGGCGGCAGAAGTCGAGGTTACCCATGTTCAGCTCGAGTGCGCCGAAGCCGTTACCGGCCGCGAACCTCAGTGCATCCGCGATGTCGTCGAAGTCGAACAGGACCTGTAGACCGAGTCGGTGTCGAAGCGGAAAACCAAGGTCCGGATGGACCTTCTCCGGGTGCACGCGGGATTATAGATTCGGCCGGTCAGTGGTCAAGGAGAAAGGACGCCGACCACCGCCACACGCGCGACGAACCTCTGATGAAGGACGCGTGCCTCGGATCCTGCGCTCAGGTCCAGAATCCGCGCGTCGAGCGCTCGAGCCGCTCCTTGATCGGCCGCCACCAGCCGGGGTTCTCACGATACCAGGCAACGGTATCGCGCAGGCCATCCTCGAACCTGGTTTCGGGCCGCCACCCGAGTTCGTGCTCGATCTTGGTGTTGTCGAGCGCATAGCGGAAGTCGTGGCCAGGCCGGTCGGGCACGTACTCGATCGCATCCTCGCCCAGGCCCATCTGCCCGACGACCAGCCTGACGACATCGATGTTGCGCCGCTCCGCAGCGCCGCCTATGTTGTAGGCCTCGCCCGGCCGGCCGCGGTCAAGCACGAGGCCAATCGCCCGGCAGCAGTCGTCGACATGCAGCCAGTCTCGAACATTCTCACCGCGGCCGTAGACCGGCACCTTGCGGCCCTCGACGAGGTTCGTAACCATCACCGGGATGAGCTTCTCCGGGAACTGGTACGGCCCGTAGTTGTTCGATGGCCGCACGACTATCACCGGCAGCCGGTGGGTCTCCCAGTACGCCTGTGCCAGCAGGTCGCCCGCCGCCTTGGACGCCGCGTAGGGCGATCGAGGTCGAAACGGTGTTGCCTCGGTGAACCTGCCATCCCTGCCAAGTGCTCCGTAGACCTCGTCGGTCGAGACGTGGACCAGACGCCTGACCCCGGCGCGGCGGGCGGCGTCGAGCAAGACCTGTGTCCCCAGCACGTTGGTGTTGATGAACGGAGCCGCATCGGCGATCGACCGATCAACGTGGCTCTCGGCCGCGAAGTGCACAACTGCGTCGACGCCATCCAGTGCGACATCGACCGCTCCGGCATCCTCGACCCGGCCCTCGACCAGCCGGTAACGGGCGCCCGGAATGTCAGCCAAGTTGGCCGGGTTCGCCGCGTAGGTCATTGCATCAAGGTTGATGATCGAGTCATCGGTGCCGGCCAGCCGGTATCGGATGAAATTCGAGCCGATGAACCCGCAGCCCCCGGTCACGAGAAGTCTCACCTCTCCTCCAGTCTGAACGGACTGTCAGGATCGTCCTCGTATCGGGTCTCATCCACCACGGCCTTCCGGCCCGGCCCCCTGTAAAGCCGGTTGGGGAAATTGAGCACCCAGCCCTCGACCTCGCCGACATTTCGGTAGGCATGGACCACGCCTGGCGGGACGATGAGCGTCGCCGGCCGGCTGGCGCCCAGCACGAACCGCTCGCGCCGGCCGAAGGTTGACGAGCCCGGCCGGTTGTCCCAAAGCGTGACCTCGAAATCCGACGGGCCGACGAAGGCGAAGAAGTCGGTCTGTTCGCGGTGCTCGTGCGGCCCGCGCGCCACGCCCGGCCGGGTCATCGACAGGTAGCCCATGACCGGCTGCGCGTCCCCAAGCCCAACCTCGGCCAGCGCATCCTGCCGAAACAACTCCGCGAGCCACCCGCGGCAATCCTCGTGCCCACCAACTTCGCGCAGCAGCACCCCCGCGACACATCCTCTCGTATCATCGCTCATAGAGTCGCTCTTCACTTAGCTGGAACTCTATAGTCATGCTAGAAGCTAATGGATTCCGCACAGGTGTCAACCATCCAGTCTCCGCACTCGTTGCAGAACACCGTACCAGTTTGACTCGACCATCGCTTGAGCTACACTGGTTCGTTCTCGGCGAATTACGCCGCGCACAGGAAGCTAGAATCTCTAGGCAATGTTCGTTGCTGTAGACGCGACGGCGGTGCGCTCGCACCATCACGGCGTTGGCACCTATGTCGCCAACATCCTCGAGTCGCTCGTCCGGACGGAGCGAGCTAATCGCTACCACGTCTACATGACCCGGACCGGTCTCACCAACACCAACCTTGGGCGGTTGGCCCCTGGCCGTCTACGGGTTACACCAGTGACTGGTTGGCGGCCGCTGCGCATCCTGTGGGAGCAGTACCTGATGGCCGCCGACGCCCGACGGCGTGGCGCAGACGTCATCTGGGGCTGTCACAACAGCCTGCCGCGCTCGCACTGTATTCCGCGAGTCGTAACGGTCCACGACTTGGGCGTCTTCGCGGTTCCTCGATACTACCCTGCTTTAAAAGCCGTCTACTTTCGCCGCGCGCTCAGCCAAGCTGTTGCGACTGCCGACATGGTCCTCCCGGTTTCGCGATTCACCGCCAATGAGCTCGAAAACCGGCTTAAGGTCCCGCCTGCCCGCATTCGGGTCGTGGCCAACGGAGTGAGCAAGCACTTCTGCCCGGTACGCAGCCCTGATCGGATCGCCGCTGCAAGGGCAAGGTACTCGCTCCCCAACCGCTTCGTCTTGACGGTGGGCGTACCGGAACCCAAGAAGAACCTGCTCGGCATACTCGCCGCCTGGCGGCTACTCGAACAGCAGGGTCGAAAACCGCCTGTGCTCGTTGTGGGCGGCGGACGCAGCTACGGCTGGCAGAACCGAGACATCTACCGGGCCGTCGCCGAACTCGGGGACCGCGTGCTAACCACCGACTTCATTACCGTGAGTGACCTGCCGGCCGTCTACTCCCTGGCCGATTGCTTCGTTTTCCCGTCGTTCTACGAGGGCTTTGGCCTGCCCCCGCTCGAAGCGATGGCTTGCGGGACGCCGGTTATCGTCTCCAATGCAGCGTCGATGCCCGAGGTAATCGGTGACGCCGGGTTGCTGGTTGAGCCGAGCGATGTCGCGGGCCTTGCCACCGCAGTCAGCCGGCTTCTCAGTGACGCGGTGCTACGCGCCGAGTTGAGCGCCCGCGGCATCGCCCGGGCCGCCCGCTGGCAGTGGGACGACTCGGCTCGGAGGCTGCTGGATGTCTTCCACGAGGTAGCCGGGCAATGACCACCCCGCGGCTGTCCGTCATCATCCTCAGCTACGGAACCGCTGACGCGGTCCGCCCGTGTCTCGAGTCTCTCACGCCAGATGCAGCGTCCGGTCTCGTCGAGGTCATCCTCGTGAACAACGCCTACCCTTCCTTCGCAGGGTCGGAGCTACGCGGTCAGTTTCCCTGGCTTCGGTTCATCGAGGCCATGGCCAACGATGGCTTCGCGGCCGGCAACAACATCGGACTGCGCCATGCAGTTGGCGAGTACCTGCTGCTGCTGAATCCCGACACCACGGTGCCGCAGGGGACCCTCGCGGAGATGCTCGCGTTCATGGACGCCCACCCTCGGGTTGGCGCAGCCACCTGCCGGGTACTGCTCGGCAGTGGAGAGATGGACGGCGCCTGCCACCGCGGATTCCCGACGCCCTGGGCGTCACTCAGTTACTTCCTGAAGCTGGACCGCCTGTTCCCGCGATCTAGGCTGTTCGGACGATACCATCTGACCTACGAGTCACTCGACACGACTCATGAAATCGACTCGCCAAGCGGTTGCTTCTTTCTGACCCGACGCAAGGTGGTAGACCGGGTTGGTTTGCTCGACGAGACGTTCTTTCTCTACGGTGAAGACCTCGACTGGTCCTACCGCATCAAACAGGACGGCTGGCACGTGATGTACCACCCGCGGGTGTCGATCACCCATCTCAAAGGGATGTCGTCCGGCATCAAAGGAACCACTGCCGGCAGCTCGCTGGCCAGCTTGGAGGAGCGAGAGCGGGCGCTGCGCGCATTCTACGACGCGATGCGCATCTTCTACCAGAAGCACCTTCAGCATCGGCATTCTGCCATCGTGACATGCCTCATCCGCCGAGCGGTAGACCTGATGGAATCGCGGGCACTTCGGAACCTGACGGTCTAGTTGGTCGCCCGGCTATCGGTCCGAATACTGAGAACCTGCTACAGCCAAGCTTGCAGTTGCGCTAGGAGTCTCTGCTCAGCTAGGCGCAAGCCGGGGTCCGAAGACATTCGTCGTCGATAACCGTAGTTCAGCATCAGCCTCAGCCGGTCACCTCCGAAGATTACGTTCAGCCCCGGGGTCAGCCCCAGGTCCGTTTCGTTGGGTCTGAAGCTCGCGTCGGTTCGGATAACTGGCTCCAGCCACGGACGCGCTGAGTAGACGCCCTGCAGGTAGAGGGTGATTCGTGTATTCGTTCCGGCAACCGCATGCTGCCCCTCACCCACAAGTCGTAGTCTTCCCAACCTAACGCTGAACTCCGCGGCGGAATTGCGGAAGATCGTCCCCTCGGTACCCATCCTGCCGTAGTAACCTCTTGCCGCTATGAGCGCGTCGACTCCACTCATCGGCCTAACGGCGACTCGCCCGCACACGTCCTTCCAATCATTATCATCACGAAGCCATTGGCCCTTCCCGCTCCCGTTGACCACAGCTACTGCGACTTCGACGTGGGAGACGGGAAACTGTCGCCCCTCGTGTTCCTTGCCGAAGGTCAGCATCACGCCAACGTCGCGAGGATCCCAGATGTCCACGTCACGGGAACTCCAAGGCCGCCAGTTTGCCCTCACGATGGAGTGCTCGACGAAACTCACATGCTTCGGCTGCGTCATAGCCTCAAGCCCGACCGGCAGAAGGAACTGACCCGCTCTAAGCCCGAACCCGTTAGGCCAGCCGAGATTAATATGCAGGTCGTAGACCCCTTCGTACAAGCCGGCGTCGAAACTGACACGAAAGAGGGCTGTCCTGTTGACAACTCCGATCAGTCCAACAGGAGCCCTCAAGCGGTAGAAGTCGAAGCGACCGGCAGAAAGCCCCAATCTCTCGGTCCGCTGCCACTTGGCATTAGCCGACCCAAGGGCGTCAAGCGCCAAACGTCCATCAGCAAGCTCGATGTCGGCCAAAGCAGTGCCAGCGAGGATCGCGAGTGTCAACACCACACGGGAGAGACACGCCATTGCCTCTGTGCAGAACAAGCCCGTCTTACGGCGGCCCTGCCGACGGACGAGACAAGCAGTAAACACCTCTAGGTTGATACTATTCGCACCGTGAGCGCTGTCAACCGGATGCGGGGACGTGGGGCGCAGACCTGCATCAGTCCTTTGAGTCTCGGGCACTCAGCTCCCGTAGTATGGTCATCATCTCATCGGCCGCCCGACCGAAGCTGAAGGACTGGGCACGCCGGAGTCCGGCCGTCCGCATCTCCTCGAGCTCGGCAGGCCTGCCGAGCACCTCTTGGAGAATCCGGGCCAGATCTGCACCATCTCCCGGCGTGAAGTACCGCACGGCATCACCACCCACTTCCGGCAGGCTCGACGAGCGGCTGCAGACCACGGGACAGCCGCACGCCATAGCCTCGAGCACAGGAAGTCCGAATCCCTCGTAGAGTGAGGGATAGACGAGCAAGCCTGCCGCACGGCACAGATCAACCAGTTCTTCATCGTCCACACGACCCAGGTAGCGAACCCTCCCAGTCGCCTCGAGTTCCTTCATCTCGCCGAGAATCTCCCTATACCGCCAGCCCAGGCCGCCTGCGACTGCAAGCACTGGCGCATCGGGCAGCGACCGGAGTGCCCCAAAGAGAGTCGCATGACCCTTTCGCGGTTCGATCGTCCCGACCGCCAGAAGGAAGCCCGGCTCAAGCGCAAACCTCCTCCGCACGGCCTCACGGGCATTCTCCGTCGCGCGAGGCTTGACGCGACCGCCCGGGGGAACGGCGAAGCTGGCATCGCAGCCCTCCAGCACGACGCGCAGCTTCGACGGTGGGACGCCAAGACATACCCTCGCCAGACGCGCAGTCGCCTGTGATACAGCTACGAGGCAATCACTGGCTGACGCCGCGCGCTGCTGGAACAGCCTGAAGTTCAACCGGCGCCGCGCCGGCATGGTCCAAGGCATAAGCAGGCCGGTTAAGTCGTGAAGGGTCAGCACTCGACGACACGGACGACGAAGCCGCAACGGCAGCATGTAGTTCTGACCCCAGAAGACATCAATGCCATCCTCGCTCATCCAGCGGGGACAGATTTGCTGAATCCAGTAGCTGGCCACTGTACCCCCCACACCCTCGTGTGCCCGGAGGCGCCACCTCCCATCGAATCCGACGCCCACTGGCCTGGCCGAATACAGGAAGAACTCAAGCCCGCTGCTACGCGGGAGCATCTGGGTGAGCATGTTGCCTAGATACCGAGCGATGCCTGTGTGAGGCCAGGCAAGAACGCTGACGTCAACACCTACGCGCACTCTTGACTACCGCGCCGAAGCCGGCACCGCCTCGTCCCCCCCACCACCCGCGACATTGGCTGTTGCGAGGGCCAGTCCGATAAGGGCTCCCCACAGCACGAAAGTGGAAGCGTGCCAACTGGGAGTGTCGAGGAGACAGTGACTCGCGTGGGCGATCAGCCCGGCGTTCACTCCGATCGCGAACCCACGAGAAGGACCAATTGCCAGTTGACGTACGACTCTGTCAACGCGTGCCAAGGCCAGCACAGGCAGCAGTAGAAAGGCCGTCCCGCCAGCAGCTCCCAGGCTCACGAACTGCTCCAGGAATAGGTGGTGGGTGTTGAACCACCGCTTCGGGTCGATCAGAACCGGAAACCCATACCCATACTTGAGGTAGCGGAAGTTCTCGACGCCGATCCCAAAGAGCCAGTTCGACCTGAAGGCGTTCCACGCGCTGCGCCAGAGCAGAAGTCGTCCCAGCAGGGCCGGGTCGTCTGTGCCGGTCTGCTCGGCTCGTACACGAAATGCGAACTGAAACACATCGAAGGAAAGCAGGATCCCGACAAGGACAACGACCACTGGTAACAACGCAAACGATCTCGACCGAGCAAGAACATAAAGAAACGCCATCCCAACGCCCAGCCACGCTCCGCGTGACTTCGAGTAAAGCACAACCGTCAGCAGGACGGCAATCGCCAGCAGTTGCACGACTCGAAGCCAGCCTCGCGCATCAAGAACGCTCCCCAACATAATGCCAGTGCAGGCGGCGGCAGTCATGCCGATCAGGTTGAAGTTGAGCCTGCCGAAGAGCGAATCGAAGGTCTTCTGTGTCACAAGAAACCCGGCAGGTCCGAGGAGGAAGGGAAGGACCAAGTAGCTGACGGTGTACGCCCCGACGACCAGGAAGGCCAGTCGCCTAACCTGTTTGGCTGTTGCCGGCACTACCGCGTAGAGCCATAGTGTCAGCAGGACGACGAGCAGGGCAGCAAGGTCCGCTGTCCTGCCCGGGTAGCCACGCAGGTACGCAACAGCATTAGCGGTAACTGCAGCCAGTGCGACCAATATCAGCAATCCGGCAACAACACGGCCGGGGCCTCGCCGCGCCCCTCGGTGGCCAACCAGCGACTCGGCAACCACGACGAAAAGCAGGAGCCCGAGTATACCGATGAACAGACCAAGGTCGCGGTAGCTGTGGGGCAGGAATTCCATGCTGGAGAGCGGGAAAAGCACTGAGAAGAACGCCAGCAGGAGGAAGCTGTTGCGCAACACCAAGCCAACCAGCAGGAGATGCAGGGGGAGCATCAACGACACCAACGCGAGCGTGGACTCTCCGCGGACGAGACCGACGATGCTCCCACCGATAGCTAGCAGTTCGAGGACAGCCCAGAACACCCAGCTTCGTCGCCCGGGCCGGGAGGTAACCGGGCAGTCGCTAGTGATCATCTTCCCGGCTGAGTACGAGCCTCAGCAACTCGGCATCGTCTCTGACTAGCGCCCGCAGGCCAAAAAGCAGAAGAGGATACCCGGCCACCCCGACGGAGACTCCGGCGAGGACATTCCAGCGCGCAATCAACAGGCCCGCGCCACCCGCGACCACCGCGGCGGCGAGAACCCTGGGCAGAGAACGCAGTGCCCGACGCCAGGCCCGGGCGAACACACCTGTCGACAGGGCGGCCATTAGCCAACCGAACCCCGCCGCCTCGGCGACGACGATCGCCACTGCTACACCGCTCGCCCCGTAGCGGGGAATCATCAGCAAATTCAGCCCGACGCTCAACACAAGCGCGACCGCGGCCTGGACTGCTACCACCTGCGGCCGGTCGACGGCATAGAGGCTCAGACTGAGGAGCGCGTTGAGACTGGTGAATCCGCCCCACCAAACCAACACCGCCATGACTGGCACCGAACCGACGTAGTCAGCGCCGTAGAGCAGCAGTATTGCGGGCCGCGCCAGGCAACTGCCGATCACGATGAACCCGACCGCGAGCATCGCGATATAGCGAAAGGAACGGGCAAACACTTCATGGAGTCGCGCGTGGTCAGACAGATGCAGTCGTGACATCACCGGGTAGACGGCACCCGAGAAGCCCTGGGCGAGAAAGCCGAGTCCCATCACCAGCCGGAAGGGCGCGTTATAGAGGCCGACGGCGGCATCGCCGTTCATCCGCGAAAGGAGAGCCGAGCCATTCCAGTAGTAGAGCATCGCGAAAACCGACGCCAATCCTATCGGCAATGACCGGCGCAAGAGGCTACCCCACACCGACAGATCAAAGCCCAAGCCGGGACGAACGAAGGCGCCGGAGGCGATTATCCAGGCGGTCAACGCCCCGACGGCGCCGGCGACAACGTACAGCCAGGCATAGCCGATCACGCTTGCCGTTCCGCGGGCGAGCATCACCGCGCCGACTGTCAAGACCACGGTCTGGAGCACGCGGGCGACCGCGGCAAACACGGTTTTCTCGAATCCTTGGAAGACGAAGTGATAGAGCAGCGCCACCGCGCTCACGAGAATGTAGCAGCTCGAGATTGCCGTGACCGCGACTGTCCGAGGCGGGTAGCGGAGCGCGATCACCGACAAGGAGGCCGCCGCCATCAGCAGCGCGCTGGCGAGCAACTTGATGGTCAGCGCGTTGTTTACCAGCCGGCGTACCGCCCGGTCGTCACGGGCGATCTCCCGGGCTACCACTGCTCCCAACCCGAACTCAGCGAAGACGGCGAACATCGCCACGTATGCCAGGGCGAATGACAACAACCCGAAGCGCTCGACCCCGAGATGCCGAGCAGCAACTACGAAGAAAACGAACATCAGCAGCTTCCCGGCCGCGTCGGACACGGTCAGGTGTGCCGTGTTTCGAGCTACTCTGCGGGCGGTCCGGGCAGGATGGTCGCGATCACTTCGTTCATCTTCGGCTCCCTGAGGCAGGGCAATGGGAGGCAACGTCCCGCCCTGCCGCGGACCCGGAGGCATCAGTCGCTGTTCTTGTCGTCTGCTCCCCCTCGAGGAGGGAGAGAGCCCAAGTCTGCCCCGCGGCACTTGTGGAGTGACAGGACACGGGTCACATTCTCCCAAGCCACTGCCCACTGACGACGCAGATCCTCCCAAGCTCTGTGTTCATCGGGATGAAGGTCTCTGACCCGGTCGAAGTACTCGGCGACGAGCGCAAAGGCGACTCCCCCGACAAGGCCGAACAGCAGCGCAGCGAGTACGATGATGAAGCGTCGGGGGAAGCTTCGACGCTCGGGAGGAGCAGCATGATCCAACACCGTGATTGTCGGTGTATCCCTAGCCTCCAGTATGCGGGCGTGCTCAAGTTGCTGGCTGAGCATTGCATGTGTTGCCTCAAGCAGCGTGAACTCGCCATACCGTCGCAGATACTCGGCCGTGACAGCAGGCAGGCTGTCGAGGGTTAGACCGAACAACCCCCTGTCATCGGCTCGCCGGCCATTATGCAGACGGGCCAACTGCCGCTCGTAGGTTGCTATCTCGGCGCGGAACCCGTCAAGGAAGGGATTCGCGGACGAGCTCCGGGTCTCGAAAACGCGAACACCGACTTGTTTGGCCAGGAGCCCCGCATACAACTCAGCGTAGGAGGCAACCATGCCTCTCAGCTGCTCGTCAGGTGCCACCAAGCCACTTCGGGTCTGATAGGCAGTCAGTGACTCGCGCGCGCTACTCACCCCTCGAATGACTTCCGCAAGCCGGCCTTCCATAAAAACCCGCATGTTCCTTCCCCGACTCATATTCGAGTTTCGAAGGAAGAAGTCGAGCTGGCTCACATAGCAGTTGGCCATCTCGGCGGCCCACTCCGGCCTGCGCGCCTCGACCGTGATGGCAACGATGCCCTCGTCCCCGACCGACAGGTCGGTCATCCGCGTCAGTTCCCTGACTGCCTCCTCCCGGCTCCCACGCTTGATCCTGTACCTGGAGATGACGCTGCACTTAACCGCAACCGACTCCATCACCGTGTTGCTCGACAGTATCCCGAGCATCAGGTCAGACGACGTCCCCCCTCCCAGCATGGTCGATCCCAGCCTGCCCAGCTGGCCGCTGAGTCCGAGGCTGAGCTGGGCAGTCAGGCCCAGAGGGTCATCCTCGGGCGGGGGTAGCAAACGCGCGGTAGCCGCATACTTGTGGGGAAGCACGAGGCTCACAATCACCGCCAGGATTGTAAGCACTGCGGTATTGAGCAGGATGAGTTTCCTCCTGCGCAACAAGACTGCGAGGGCATCCGGCAGACTCATGACGGAGTCAGTCTAGAGAGACGCCCGATGGAGTCAATACCCGCCCTCAGTTCGGGTCCATGTCCTGTTGGTTCGCTGCAGTCCATCGTCCGCGAACGCACTCAAACGACGCGTCAGGCACCAGTTGAGTGCTGTCTCCAAGCAGCTTCGCGAGCAATACCCTGAATGTGTTGACCGGGCTGATGCTCTGGTAGAGTGCCGAGTAGTCGGAGTCAGGGAAGTGGTAAGCCGTGAGAATCTCGAGCCGCGCACGGAGCGTCACCGAGCTCTCCCGCGCCGCGAAGTTTTCCGGCGGGTGAGGGCCTTCGTCCGCCTGCAGGACTATCACGGACTTCCGGGAGGTATCGTCGAGCACGAGGCCGATCCATTTCCGCAGCCTCGTGTTGGTGTACTCCAGCTGGCCGGCAAACCCGTCCTCGACGCCGACCTTCATCTGCCGGAGCCTTCCCTGGTAGCTGCCGTCCCGGGCGAACACGTAGGGCTCGTGCGGCAGCAGGAAGTGGGCGAACACGAAGACCGGGCCGTTGGTCAGCACCGCAGTGTCCAGGTATGCAAACTTGACCTGCTCGCGCACCCACTGCTCGCGGTGCGAGTCCAGGTCGAGCATCGCCCCGACCGGGTACAGCAGTGTCGTCTTGTAGAGCTCCATGAAGAACTCGGACAGCAGACCGTGGTTGACGTTCACATCGGCACTGCGGTTTGCCCGGGTGGGCCGCCACCACGTCCCTAGGTGGTGTGTGCGGTAACCGGCCTCCCTCAGGCGGCGCCAGACCGACCCCTCCTGGATGCGCTCGTACAGCAGTCTCCGGCGCAGGCGGGGCTCGATGCTGTCATACGCCGGGCCGACATACTCGGCGTTCAGGGTCGTGGCGAGAGACATATCAGTACGGGCGTAGTTGCACCTGCTCGACTCCGCAACATAGAACCCGCGTTCGCGCAGGAAATCAAGGAACGGCCGGTTGTCGAAGCCATATATCGCCCGAGCAGTCTCGAGGCCCGGGTAACGGTCAAGCACGACGAAGTAGATGTCCGGCAACTCCCCGGCGCCCGCAGTGCCGGGCATCGCGACGCTCCGCTCCGGATGCGGCGCGGAGTGCCCGCGCGACAGCGCCGTGGCCCGAACCTCACTGAACACGGCCGGCACGACCAGCGTCAGCGCCATCACCACGGCGACCACATCCATCACCGAGCTCGCCAGCTTCATGGTTCGCCCCTGCCGCCGGATGACGTAGAAAGCCAGGGCCATCAGCGCGACGACGGCCCCGAGGAGGACAATGCCGGACAGGTTGCTCTGTCGGGGCCAGGCCGTCTTCAGGGCAATCCGTACGTGCCCGTAGGTGAAAAACAGGAAGATCAGCACCGACGCCAGCACGGCAGCCTTCGTCACGGGCTTGACGGCGAACCCGCAGGCAAGGTAGACCAGTGCCGCAATGGCCAGCGCCGAGAGTCCCGGCAGGAGCACGTCGGCCAACGCAACCTGGTCCAGGTTGTTGAGGTAGAGCGCCAGCACCGGGACTAGCGCAACTAGGAACGGGTGCGCGGGCGGCCGGCGCGGCCCGGCCCGAGTCATCGGCGACCGCCCCCGGCCTGTCCGAGTGTGACGACAACCCGCCTCGCCGCCCGGCCGTCGCCGAACGGGTTCGCGGCGCGGGCCATCCGGGCGTGGGCGCGCGGGGAGTTGAGCAGCCGCTCGGCCTCGCCGACGATGCGGTCGACGTCGGTTCCGACCAGCCGCGCGGTCCCGGCCGCGACCGCCTCGGGACGCTCGGTCTTGTCCCGCATCACCAGCACCGGCTTGCCAATCGCCGGTGCCTCCTCCTGGATGCCGCCCGAATCGGTCAGGATGATGTACGCGCGCTCCATCAGGTGCGCGAACGGCAGGTACTCGACCGGCTCGATGAGGTGAACCCGCGCCCGGCGGCCGAGCAGGCGCATCACCGGGCCGCGGACGTTGGGGTTCAGGTGCACCGGGTAGACGACCTCGACGTCCGGGTTCCGCTCGACCAGCCTCGCCAGCGCCCGGCAGATCCGCTCGAAGCCGGGCCCGAAGCTCTCGCGCCGGTGCGCGGTCACGAGCACGACCCGCTGCCCGTCGGGTATCCGGTCGAGGACCGGGACGCTCCAGGGCTTCGGACTCCGGAGCGTCATCAGCAGGGCATCGATGACGGTGTTGCCGGTGACGCGGATGCTCCGGGCCGGGACGTTCTCGCGCAGGAGGTTGTCCCGGGCCCGGGGCGTCGGCGCGAAGTGGACGTCGGCCAGCCCGCCGACGAGCCGCCGGTTCATCTCCTCCGGGTAGGGCGAGTACTTGTCGGCGGTCCGGAGCCCGGCCTCGACGTGCCCGACCGCGATGCGCTGGTAGTACGCCGCCAGCGCCGAGACGAACGCGCTCGTCGTGTCGCCCTGGACCAGGACGATGTCGGGCCGCTCCTTCACGAGCACCGCCTCGACGCCCGCGAGCACGCGGACGGTCACGTCGGCGAGGGTCTGCCCAGGCTTCATCACGTCGAGGTCGTGGTCCGGCCGGATGTCGAACACGTCCAGCACCTGGTCGAGCATCCCGCGGTGCTGGGCGGTCACGAGCACGACCGGCCGAAACCGGTCCGCCTGCCGCTCGAGTTCCTTGATGACCGGCGCTAGCTTGATCGCCTCCGGCCGCGTCCCGAACGCAAGCAGGACCTTCCGCCGGCTAGTGCGCCTCATCCCAGTTCCTGCCGCTGCCGACCTCGGCGACCAGCGGGACGTCGAGCCGCCACGCCGACTCCATCTCATCGCGGACGAGCGCGCGGGCCCGTTCGACGTCGCGCTCGGCGACCTCGAAGAGCAGCTCGTCGTGAACCTGGAGCAGCATGCCGGGTTCGATTCTCTCGCTTTCAAGGCGCTCGTCAACCCTGACCATCGCCCGTTTGATGATGTCCGCCGCCGACCCCTGGACCGGCGCGTTGATTGCCGCCCGGCTCGCCGCGTCCGCGACGTTCCGGTTCCGGCTCGCGATGGCGGCGACCGGCCGTACCCGGCCGGCGATGGTCCGCACCTGCCCGCGCTCTAGCGCCTCGGCGACGACCCGCTCCCGCCAGTCCGCGACGCCCGCAAAGCTCGCCATGTACGAGTCGAGGAATGCCCGGGCCTCCTCGAGCGGCATTCCCATCCGCGAAGCGAGTCCATAGTCGCCCATTCCGTAGATCAGCCCGTAATTGACGACCTTCGCCAGCCGGCGATGCTCCGGGGTGACTTCGCCCGGTTCGAGGTGGAAGACCGTCGCCGCGGTCTGGACGTGGATGTCCTCGCCCGCCGCGAACGCCCGCCGGAGCGCCTCGTCGCCCGACAGGTGCGCGAGCACCCGCAGCTCGACCTGCGAGTAGTCGGCCGAGACCAGCGCCATCCCCGCGTCGGCGACGAAGCCGGCCCGGATCCGGTGCCCGAGCTCGCTCCGGATCGGTATGCTCTGCAGATTCGGGTTCGACGACGAAAGCCGGCCGGTGGCTGCACCGGTCTGGTTGAATGTCGTGTGAATCCGGTGGCTGGCCGGGTCCGCGCACTCGATGAGCGGGCTCAGGTAGGTCCCCTTGAGCTTGCTCAACTCCCGGAACCGGAGCACCTTCGGCACGACCGGATGCGCGTCGGCCAGCCCGGCCAGCACCGCCGAGTTCGTCGAGAACCCGGTCTTCGTCCGCCGGCCCCGCGCCAGCCCCAGCCGCTCGAACAGCACCTCGCCGAGCTGGCGCGGAGAGGCGACGTTGAACCCGGCCCCGGCGAGCTCGTGGATTTCGCGCTCGAGCCCGGCGATCTCCGTGCCCAGTTCCGCCTCGAGCTCCCGGAAATGGTCGATGTCGATCCTCACCCCGCGCCGCTCCATCCGCGCGAGCACCGGCAGGAGCGGCATCTCGATCTCGTCGAGGACCGCGCGCAGGCCGGCCGCGTCAATCTCCGGCCCGAGCGCCGCCTCGACGTCGAACGCGGTCCGGGCCAGCTCGGCCGCGGCCGCGCCGCCGGCCGCCCGGCCCAGTGCCTGCTCGGCGACCGCCGCGGGGTCGTAGCTCCCTCGGTTCGGGTCCGCGAGCCACGCCGCGACGCCGGCGTCGAACAGCGGCCCGGCCAGCTCGGCCTCGCGCAGCAACTCCTTGAGCCCCCAGCCGACCTTCAGCGCCCCGGGCCGCGCCAGCACCCCGGCGAGCCAGGCCCCGGCGTCGGCCGGCACCGCCATCGCGCCGCCTGTGCCGACCGCGACCGCCCAGCCGCCCTCCGCGTCCCGGGCGACCGCGACCTTCGCCGCCGACTCGACCCGCACCCTGTCCAGCGGCTCGACGGTGGTCGCCGCCGCGACCGGGCTCAGCTCCTGGACCAGCTTCCGGAACTCCAGTTCCTCGAACAACCCGCGCAGGGCATCGACATCCCGCTCGCCCAGCGCGAGGTCGCCGACCGTGACGTCGAGCCGGACCCGGTCGTCAATCCGGACCAACTCGCGGCTCAGCTCGGCCAGCTCGCGGTGCCCGGCCAGCTTCGGCTCGCCGGCAAGGACGCAATCGAGCCCGCCGTGCCGTTCGAGCAGGACCCTCGCCCGCTTCGGCCCGATGCCCGGCACCCCGGGCACGTTGTCGCTCGAGTCGCCGGCCAGCGCCAGGTAGTCGGCCACCTGCTCCGGCCCGACCCCGAGCTTCTCGCGCACCTCGGCCGGCCCGTAGGCCTTCCCCGACCACGGGTCAAGGACCGTGATGCCCGGGCCGACGAGCTGAAGCAGGTCCTTGTCCGAACTGGCGATCGTGACCTCGAGGCCCTGCCCGGCCGCGGACCGCGCCAGTGTCCCGAGCACGTCGTCCGCCTCCACGCCCGGCACCTCGCAGGCCCGGATTCCCCACGCCGCGACCATCCGCTTGACGATCGGCAACTGCTCGGCCAGCTCGGCCGGCGTCGGCGGCCGCTGGAGCTTGTAGTCGCCGAACCGCTCGTGACGGAACGTCGGCCCGGGCGCGTCGAAGGCGACCGCGCAGTGCGTCGGCGCGAGCTCGTCGAGCAGCTTGCGCAGGGTGTTGGCGAACCCGAACACTGCCGAGGTGTTCTGGCCGCGGGAGTTGCGCAGGGGGTCGCGGACGAACGCGAAATAGCTCCGGTAGGCCACCGAGTGGCCGTCAACGAGCAGCAGCCGCGGCTTCACGCCCCGGCGCCGCGCCGCAGTTCCCGGGCCAGCCTCTGGGCCCGGGCGTAGGCCTCGAATGAGGAACCGGCGTCCTGCCACCAGCCCGACAGGACGTCGTACTCGAGTGTGCCCTCGTCGAGGTACGCGTTGTTGACGTCGGTGATTTCCAGCTCGCCACGCGCCGAGGGCCTGAGCCTGCTGACGATGTCGAAGACCCGGGCGTCGTAGGCGTAACAGCCGGTCACCGCGAGCCGGCTCGCCGGCTTCTCCGGCTTCTCGACGATTCGGACAACCCGCCCGTCCTGCACCGTCGCGACGCCGAACCGCTCCGGGTCCGGCACCTCCTTGAGCAGGATCCGCGCGCCCCGCGCCTGGGCGGCGAACCGCTCCGCGAACGGCGCGAGGCTGTCCTCGAACAGGTTGTCGCCCAGCACGACCATCACCCGGTCGCCCTCGGCGAAATCCTCGGCCAGCGCCAGCGCCGCGGCGATCCCACCCGAGCCCTCCTGGTAGGTGTAGTGGATGCGCCGCAGGCCGAACTCCCGGCCGTTCCCGAGCAGGCGCAGGAAATCGCCGGCGCTCTCGCCGCCGGTCACCAGCATCAGCTCGCTCACCCCGGCCTCGACCAGCTTCTCAATCGGGTAGTAGACCATCGGCCGGTCGTACACCGGTAGGAGATGCTTGTTGGTTATCTTCGTCAGCGGCAGGAGTCGCGTCCCCATCCCGCCGGCCAGCACTATACCTTTCATAGCGGTCAGTATATCCCCGCGGCCGGGACAAGGCAAGGCACGGCCGGTGGCCCGGACCTCGTATGCGTCAGCGCGAAACGGGAATGCCCACCGCCCCCACTCCGCGTCTCGGTGTTTCAACCTCTCCCCGCGTCGGTGCTCGGCTCACGCCTGTTAGATGCCGCCGGGCCGCCTGCGCGCAGCGCGCCGCAGGCCCGCAGGTAATCGGCAATCAGCCCCGGCGTCGGGCGCCGCAACCGGCCGTGCTCAAGCCGGCTGAGGTGCGAACAGAAGCCAAGCTCGCGGCCCACCAGGTGCGCCAGCTCGACGAGACTCAGCCCGGCCCGCCGCCGCAACCCGCATAACGCCGCACCCGGCGCAACCATCTCTCCCGGTCCAAAGCCGGCCACCTTCGCATTACTGTCCATAACCTATGTTAGTAGAAACTAACGACTCGGTCAATCAGGGAATCGTTGCAATCGGTTGAAAAATCAGCACTTCATTCACCTCTGAATTTACCCCCTCCCCCATACCCCCTACCGTACCCCCTACCCTAGGGGGTACCGTACGGGGAACGGTAGGGGGAACGGTAGGGGGAACGGTTAGCCCTACAGTTGGGGTAACCGTTAGCCCTACGGTAGGGGTAGCGGTAGGGGTAGCCGTAGGGAATACGGTTGGGGTAACGGTAGGGGGAACGGTAGGGCAGACGGTTGGGGGAACGGTAGGGGGAGGAGATTGGGTTAATGAAAATTGTGAAGTCATGCACATGAATAAGAAACACATTATTATCATTCTCTTGGCTATCCTCAGTTTTGCATTGTTGAGCGGTTGTTTCTCAATC
>JAWOHE010000010.1:0-51129 GCA_046485285.1 bacterium | reverse complement strand
GGTGAATACGTTCCCGGGTCTTGTACACACCGCCCGTCACGCCATGGAAGTCGGCAACGCTCGAAGTCCCCTCTTTGCAGGGGCCCAAGGCGGGGCTGATGACTGGGGCGAAGTCGTAACAAGGTAGCCGTACGGGAACGTGCGGCTGGATCACCTCCTTTCTAAGAGAATACGCATGGCCCGAACACGCTTGAAGAGGTTACACCACCCAATGAAGATAGAAGGCCCGGGGTGGGCCTTCTCTCTTTTTGTGGCGGGCGACTCTCCGGCTACTGCACGCCGAGGATGACGAACCGGCGCGTGGCGTCGGTCAGCGGCAGGCGGACGTCCACGATGCGGTCAACGATGAGCCCGAGCTTCGCGAGCAGGACATCGGACGGCCGGTCGGTCGCTTCGGGGTGCTTGAACAGGACAATCGCGCCGCCGCGCCGGGAGTGCCCGGCGAGGCGCGGCAGGGTCGTCCGGAGCGGCCCGGTCAGCCGGCTCAGGACGACATCGCAGTCTAGCGGCGGGACGTCCTCGGCCCGGTCGTTGATGACGCCGGCGTTGGCCAGGCGGAGCCGGTCGAGCGCGAGGGACAGGAAGTCGGCCTTCTTGCGGACCGACTCGACGAGCAGGAACTCGCAGTCGGGCCGGGCGATGGCGAGCGGGATGCCGGGCAGGCCGCCGCCCGAGCCAATGTCCGCGGCCCGGTCACCCGGGGCGAGGAACCGCGCGGCCGCGAGCGAGTCCGGGACGTGGTAGCTCTCGACCCGGTCAACGTCCCGGCGCGAGACGAGGTTGACGCGGGCGTTCCACTGCCGGAGCAGGGCGGCGTAGGCCGCGAGGAGCTCGAGCCGGGCGGGGGCAAGCTCGAGGCCGAGCTCGCCGGCGGCGCGGGCGATGGCGCGGTCGGACGGCGGGCGGCCCGGCACTCAGTCCTGCTTGTCGGCGATGTAGATGTTGGTCTCGAGGTAGGGGTGGTAGTCGGTCCACTTGACGCCCTGGTTGCGGTTGACGGCGTCGCGGAACATCGCCACCCGGGCGTCGAGGTTGTCGAGCATGTAGACGATGAAGGCCTCGACGAACTTCGGGGTCTTGGGCGAGCCGAACTCGAGGTGGCCGTGGTGGGAGAGGATGATGTGCGAGATCATCCGGGCCAGCTCCTCGGGGAAGTCCCTGATGCCGGCGATCTTCTCCCGGACCATCTCGCAGCCCATCACGAGGTGGCCGAGGAGGCGGCCGTCCCAGGTGTGGTCGAGGGCGACTTCGTAGACGTACTCTCGAACCTTGCCGATGTCGTGGAGGATTACCCCGGTCATCAGCACGTCGGCGTCGACTTCCTCGTAGGCCGCGCCGGCGGTCTCGGCGAGCCGGCACATGTAGAGGGTGTGCTCGAGCAGGCCGCCGAGGCAGGCGTGGTGCACCGCGGCGCCGCCCGGGGCGAGCGAGAACTGCTCGACGAACGCGGCGTCGGCGAAGAAGGCGTCGAGGAGCTTGCCGAGGTGCGGGTTCTTGACCGTTGCGGCGTACTGGCGGATGCGCGCGAGCATCTCGGCGCGGTCGTGGCGGCTGGCGGCGATGAAGTCGTCGCGCCGAATCTCCTCGGGCGCGGCCGGGTAGATCGCGCTGACGGTGAGCTGGGGCCGGCCCTGGTAGTCGCCGAGCTTGCCCTGGACGTGGTAGAAGCCGCTCGACTCCAGGCAGCGCAGGGCGTCCTCGACGCCGTCCCACATTATCCCGGCGACTGAGCCGGTCCGGTCCGCGAAGTGGAGGGTCAGGAAGGGCGCGCCGTCGCGGCGCTCCTTGATGTCGCGCCGGGTGAGGTAGAAGACGTCATCGACGGGCAGGCCGGGCTTGAGTTCGCGGATGAATTGCTTCTTCATCGCACTAGAGCGAGATGCTGAACGACAGCCGGTGAGCCATCCCGAGTTCGACCATCGGGACGAAGCAGTAGTCGACCTGGTAGTTCCCGACCCGGATACCGAGGCCGGTCGAGACCCCGGCGAGGATGTCGGTGCCGCCGCCGGACGTCAGGTCCGACCCGAGCGTGCTGTAGCCCGCGCGCAGGGCGACGATGTCGCCGACCCAGCCCTCGATGCCGGCCAGGACGTGGAGGCGGTTGTCGAGCGGCTTGACGACGTCGACGCCGAGGGCGAGCGAAGGGTTGGGCCGGAAGCCGAGCCCGGCCGCGAACTCGATCGGCATCGGGTCGCGCCCGCTCTGGAACGCCTTGACCTGGTAGCCGAGGTTGCGGGCCGCGATGCCGGCGACGAGGCCGTTGATGCCCTCGATCGGGATGGCGAAGGTCCCGCCGACGTTGCCGGCGAGCCCGACCGCGAAGAAGGTGTCAATCGAGCCGTAGAGCGCCTGGAGCCCGAGCCCGAGCGTGACGACGTCGGTGACGCGGTAGCCGCTGCTGAGGTTGAGGTCGGCGAACGAGACGCCGAACGTCCCGAGCTCGTTGCCGAGCGGGTCGGTGCGTTTCATCGTTCCCGAGTTCAGGTAGACGACGCTAACGCCGATGCCCTGCCGGTCGGAGAGCGGCTGGGACCACGCGGCCGAGCCGATGTGGATGCCGCCGACGTAGCTCAGGTAGCCGACCTGGGCCTGCTGGCCCGGGGCGTCGGCGGCGAGCGCCGGGCTGTACCAGAAGGCGAGCGGGCTGTCGGCGACGCCGACCGCGGCGCCGCCCATCGCGGCCTCGCGGGCGCCGGGCGTGATGCGGAGGAAGTCGAAGCCGGCGCTGCCCGCGCCGGGGTCAATGGCCAGGAGGCTGAGGGCAAGTGCGAGAGACACCATACTAGAAGCTAGTCGCCGGGTTCGTGCCTGTCAAGTTGAAACGCCGGGTCGGCGGGCGGTAGTGCGACCGCGAGCCCGGCCCGGTAACAGGCCGCCCGGATGATACCGGTAGCCGCCACCGGGTAGTCCCCGGGACAGCACACCCGGCCGCGTTTCGCGTCCGCGCAACGATACTCGGCCGGTCGCGGCAAGAGCCTGCAATCGGTTTGGTTGGCGGGACGCGGGGCGGTTTCGCTTTGCACGGATTTACGACTCGGCGTCAGTTCTCCCGGCCGGCGGCAGCCAACAGGCGGGAGGAATGCGGCGATGTGAAGAGAGGACCGAGCGCCGAGGCACTAAGTTGAGGCGGGGCATTCCTGTCAGGACGCTGGGGCCAGGGCCCGGCGATAGTGCCCGGGCCGCGACGTCGGTCCGCTGGAGTTGACAGCATCGGCCCGTCATCTAGAATGAACTCGACCGGCCCTTATCCCTCAGGAGGAAACCTATGTCTGGTCATTCTAAATGGGCAACCATCAAGCACAAGAAGGCCAAGACCGACGCCGCGCGCGGCAAGGCCTTCTCGAAGCTCATCCGGGAAGTCACGACCGCGGCCCGGATCGGCGGCGGCGACCTCGAGGCCAACCCGCGGCTGCGGACCGCGGTCGAGTCGGCGCGCGCCATCAACATGCCTGCCGACAACATCGACCGCGCGATCAAGAAGGGCACCGGCGAGCTGCCCGGGGTGTCCTACGAAGAGGTGACCTACGAGGGCTACGGGCCGGGCGGGGTCGCGCTGCTGGTCAAGGTGCTGACCGATAACAAGAACCGGACGATCGCCGAGATCCGGCACGTCTTCGACAAGTACGGCGGGAACATGGGCGCGGCCGGGTGCGTGGCCTGGCAGTTCAAGCCCCAGGGCGTGATCGTCATCCCGCGGGACAAGGCCGACGAGGACACCGTGCTGTCGGTGGCGCTCGACTCCGGCGCGGACGACGTCCAGACCGACGACGACGGCTACACGGTCATCACGCCGGTCGAGGGGCTCGAGGAAGTCAAGCGCGGGCTGAAGGCGGCCGGCATCGCATGGACGAGCGCCGAGATGACCCAGATCGCGGCGAACACCGTCACGCTCAACGAGAAGGACGCGGCCCGGGCGCTGAAGCTGGTCGACATGTTCGAGGACCTCGAGGAGGTCCAGCAGGTCCACGCCAACTTCGACATCCCGGACGACATCCTCGCGCGCCTCACGCAGGACTGACATTCCTTCGAGAATCCTCGGCATCGACCCGGGCCTCGGGGCGAGCGGCTACGGGGTGTTGGAGGATGAGCGGGTCGTCGAGTTCGGGGTCATCACGACCGCGGCGGGCGAGCCGGTCGGCGACCGGCTGCTCCGGCTCGGCCGGGAGCTCGAGCGGGTCGTGCGCCGGCACCAGCCCGAAGCCTGCGCGCTCGAGTCGCTGTTCTTCAAGGGCGGCGGGGCGCGAAGCGTCATCCTCTCGGCCCAGTGCCGGGGCGTCATCCTCTACACGCTGGCCCGGCGGGGCGTACCGGTGACCGAGGTCACGCCCGCGACGGTCAAGCTCGCGACGACCGGCAGCGGCCGGGCCTCGAAGACCCAGATGAACTATATGGTCCGGAGTGTGCTCGGGCTCGACGACCGGGTGCCGGAGCACGCGGCCGACGCGCTGGCCGCGGCCCTGTGCCTGGCCCGGCGGCTGCACCCGGCCTTCGCGCGATGATCGCGCTTGTCGCCGGCCGGCTGGTCGAGAAGGAGCCGACCCGGGTGGTGGTGGACTGCAACGGCATCGGCTTCGAGCTCCGGGTGCCGCTTTCGACCTCGAACCGCCTCGGCGCGGCGGGCGAGACGGTGACGCTGCTGGTCGTGCCGCGGCTGACCCGGGACGGGATGGACCTGTTCGGGTTCGCGGAGCCGGACGAGCGGGACACCTTCCGCCTGCTGCTGTCGGTCACCGGCATCGGGCCGAAGGCCGGGCTCAACATCCTGTCGCGTTTCAGCCCGGCCGAGGTGCGCGAGCTGATTGCCAACGGCCGGCAGGACGTCATCCGGACCGTGCCCGGCATCGGGCCGAAGCGGGCGGAGCGGGTCCTGCGCGAGCTGGCCGAGAAGGCGCCGCCGCCGCGCGTCGCGAGCGAGGTGCTCGCCGATGCCGAGGCGGCGCTGGTGTCGCTCGGGCTGACCCGGAAGGAAGCCCGGGCCCGGCTGGACCGGGTGCCGGCCGCGGCCGGGCTCGACCTGCAGGCCGTCCTGCGCCAGGCGCTCGCGCAGAAGGGTTAGCGTGCGCGAGGCCGAGCGACTGGTTACGCCCTGCCAGCTCACCGGCGAGGAGGCGCTCGATGAGCAGATCCGTCCGCGCCGGCTCGACGAGTTCGTCGGCCAGTCGCGGCTGAAGGAGAACCTGCGGGTTTTCATCGAGGCGGCGCGGATGCGCGCCGAGCCGCTCGAGCACGTGCTGCTGTTCGGGCCGCCCGGGCTGGGGAAGACGACACTCGCCCACATCATCGCCGGCGAGATGGGCTCGCGCATCCGGTGCAGTTCCGGGCCGATCCTCGAGCGGCCGGTTGACCTCGCCGGCATCCTGACCGGGCTCGCGGCGAGCGACGTGCTGTTCATCGACGAGATTCACCGGACCAACAAGGCGGTCGAGGAGTTCCTGTACCCGGCGCTCGAGGACTACAACATCGACGTGATGATCGACCGCGGGCCGGGCGCGCGCTCGGAGCGGATCGGGCTGAACCGGTTCACGCTGGTCGGGGCGACGACCCGGTCCGGCCTGCTGACCGCGCCGCTGCGCGCGCGGTTCGGGATGTCGTTCCGGCTCGACTACTACCCGGCCGAGGACCTTGTCCGGATCGTCGAGCGCGCGGCCCGGATTCTCGACGTGCCGGTCGACCACGACGGCGCGCTCGAGATCGCCGGCCGGGCGCGGGGCACGCCGCGCATCGCCAACCGGCTGCTGCGCCGGGTGCGCGACTTCGCGCAGGTCGAGGGCCGGGAGCGGGTGGACGTCGAGATTACCCGCTACGCGCTGGCCCAGCTCGAGGTCGACGTGCGCGGGCTGGACGACATGGACAAGCGCATCCTCTTGACGATCATCGACAAGTTCGGCGGCGGGCCGGTCGGCGGCTCGACGCTGGCGGTCGCGGTCGGCGAGGACGCGGGGACGCTCGAGGAGGTCTACGAGCCGTTCCTGGTCCAGGAGGGCTTCATCCAGCGTACCCCGCGCGGCCGGTGCGCGACCCCGCTGGCCTACCAGCACTTCGGCCGCAAGCGGGCGCGCGGCGGCCAGCCCGAGCTCGACCTCGGCTGACCGGCCGGCGCCGGCTAGAGCCGGCGCAGGGCGGGGTGGACGAGGTTGACGACGACCAGGCTGACCAGCACCACGCAGCCGCCGACGAGCGCCGAGACCGGCGCGCCGAAGCGCTGGGCGATGGCGCCGGCGAGGAAGCTGCCGAGCGGGTAGACACCGTTGAAGCTGAGTGCGAAGACGCTCATCACCCGGCCGCGATAGGCGTCGGGCGCGAGTTCCTGGATGATGCTGTTGGTCAGCGAGGCGACCGAGCTCTGGCAGAAGCCGAGCGCGACGAGGACGAGCGTGCCGGTCCTGAAGTCGCGGACGAGGCCGAAGACGATGAGAAGCAGGCCGAGGAGCGCGGTGCCGGCGACGAGGATGCGGCCGCGGTGGCGGGTGTGGCTGATCGTCGCGAGGACGAGGACGCCGGCGAGCGCGCCGACGCCGAGGCTGGCCATCATCACGCCGTAGCCGCCCGGGCCGGCGCCGAAGACGTCGCGGGCGAAGACCGGCATCAGCGGCAGGTAGACGATGCCGAAGCTGGAGAAGACCGCGATCATCACCATCAGCACCCGGATGTCGGGGTGGCCGCCGACGTAGCGCAGGCCGGCGACGATGCGCTGCCAGACCGTCTCGCCGGTCGGCACGGGCGGGACGTGGTCGAGCCGGACGAAGCCGAGCGCGACGATGATGGCGAGGAAGCTCGCGCTGTTGACCGCGAAGCAGCCGCCGGCGCCGATCGCGCCGAGCGCGACGCCGGCGATCGACGGGCCGATGATGCGGGCGGCGTTGAAGATCGCGGAGTTGAGCGCGATCGCGTTGAGGACCCGGCCCCGGCCGACGAGCTCGGGGACGATGGCGAGCCGGACCGGCGACTCGACCGCGGCGACCGTCCCGGCGAGCGCGGAGATGACGAGGATGTGGCCGATGCGGATGACCCCGGTCCAGTAGAGGATGGCGAGGGCGAGGGCGAGGACCGCGAGCAGGGCCTGGGTGACGATGAGCAGGTTGCGCTTGTTGACGCGGTCGGCGAGGACGCCGGCCGGCAGCGAGATGAGCAGGGCGGGGAGCCAGGTGATGCTGGTTTCGAGTCCGACGAGGAAGGGCGAGTTGGTGAGCTGGAGGACGAGCCAGCCGCGGGCGACGTTCTGCATCCAGGTGCCGGTGAGCGAGACGGCGTTGCCGAACCAGTAGAGCCGGAAGTTGCGGGTGCGCAGGGCGGCGAAGGTGCGGGGCAAGAGGCCGCCGGTGAAGAACCGCAGCAGCGGGTTGCCGGACTCGGTCCCGTTCCCGTTCGGGTTGCGCCCGGCCACGTCAGAAGTCGCCGAGGCCGGCGAGGTTGAGGCCGATCATCCACTTGAAGATGAACTCGCCGTCGGTCCCAGGCTCCCAGCGCCAGACCGGGAAGTCGGCATAGAGCCAGGAGAGCTTGAACCGGACTCCGGCGTCGACCCGCGGGCGGAGGAGCCCGGGCGCGAGCGGCGAGTCGGCGACATTGCCGACGTCGAGGAAGGGCTGGACGAACGGGACGAGCCCGAGGTGGAAGTTCGCGCCCCAACCCCAGCGGCCGGCGAGGTACTCGCCGGCCCAACCGCGGCAGTTGACGTCGGCGGTGTAGTGCCAGTTCTCCTGGCCCGAAGCCGGACCCTGGTAGGCCCAGGTCGCGGGCTCGGACGGCGTCGCGACGAGCCCGCCGGAGAGGTAGACCCGATTCTGGAGCGGCACCGAGCCGGCGACGCCGCCGGCGAAGAGGCGGACGCTGACCGCGCGGGTGCGGCCGAAGCGGAGGGCGGCAAACTGCTCGACGCTCGCCCGGCCGAAGTCGTACTCGCCGCCGAGCGCGCGGCTGCCCCAGCCGAGGCCGACCGCGCCGGTCTGCTTGAGCTGGCGCGACTCGGTGGTGTGGAGGAAGGCGAGCTTGAGTTCGGCGGTGCGGGCGCGCTCCCAGGCGCGCGGGTCGCGGGCGACCGTGTCCGTCAGGGCGGTGAGCAGCCACCGGAGCTGGATGGTCGCGCCGTCCTGGCGCAGGACCGGGCTCAGGCCCTGCTCGAGCTGGCACTCGACGGTCGCGATGCGGGGCGAGTAGCGCGCGATGCCGAGGAAGCGGAGCCGCTCCGAGAGCACCGGCAGGGGGGTGGCGTAGTCGACGCTGGTCTGCCAGTCGTTGAGCCTGAAGGCGCGGGAGAGGCTTGCGCCCCAGGCGTGGCGGCCGCGCAGGGGGCCGGACTCGATGAACTGCCGGCCCTGGAGCCAAGCGCCGAGCTGGAGTCCGTGGTAGTCGTCATACCACGGGTACGGACCGTAGAAGAGCTGGTAGGCCTCGAAACTGGGCAGGGCAAAGACCGGGTCGATGGTGACCCGGCGCGGCCAGTGGTTGTTCCAGCGGTCGATTTCGAAGAGCCGGCGGTCCGGGTCGAGGGTGACCGAGCTGAGCCGCGCCGGGTGGCTGACCGCGACAGCGCCGGCGGCCGACTCGCCGGACCAGTCGCGGCGCACCCGGGTGCCGTCGGCGAAGGCGAGCTCGAGCTCAACCGGCATCGTGATGCCACCGACGCGGCGGATGCCGACCCGGTGCTCGTCGCCGCGGCGCCGCGCGCCGACGAGCGCGTAGTCGCAGGGCTCGACCGCGGGAAGCCAGCGGTCGAAGAGCCAGTCGAGGTCGCGGCCGGCCGCGTCCGAGCAGGCGGCGATGAGCGTCGACTCGGGGGCGGCGGAGCGGTCGGCCCGGCCGACCCAGGCGCGAAGCGCGCGGTCGAATCCGGGCGCGCCGACGCGGCGCTGGAGCATCTGGCAGAATCCGCCGGCCTGGGCGTAGCGCGAGTCGGAGTAGCTGAGCGGGTTGGTCGTGTAGTCGAATCTCGGTTCCGCGAGCGAGCCGAGCGCCCGGTTCGAGGCGGCGAGGTAGTAGAGCAGGCGATTGTACCAGTCGTCGCCGAGCCCGGCGAGCGGCCCGGCGAAGGGCAGGTCGAGAAGGTTGGACGGGCCGTAGCGCTCCTCGAGGTAGCGGACCTGGCTGAAGACCGCCGGGCCGGCGACGAGCCAGGACGAGCCGAGCGGGTCGGGCGCGCCGGCCGGGGCGAACCACTGGAACGCGAGCCGGCGGGCGAGCGCGCGCTCGGCGAGCCGGGTGAGCGGGAGCGGCCGCTGGCTGAGCAGGACAAGGCCGGGCGCGCTGGCGTCGGCGGGCAGGATGCCGGTCGCATCGACGACCGCGATGCGATCGAGCGGCGGCGGGCCGTACCAGCCGGAGTAGGCCTCGACGATCGCGGCGGCCTGACCGGGAACGTCGCGCCAGGCACCGCGGTTGCGCTCGCGGGTGAAGACGTCAACAGCCACCCCGGACGCGGTGACGCGCTCGACGACGAGGTCCGGGCTGAGCGCCAGCGCGAAGCCGGCGACCTGCCGGGAGCGGAAGCGGTGGCGGCGCGGCGATGCGTCCCGACGCGGCCCGGTGCCGGGCGGCCAGGCGAGCCGGGCCAGTTCGGCGTCCGGGTCGGGTTCGACCTGTCGGCCGGTGGCGGCAACCGCGAGGTCGCCGGGCAGGGTCAGCGAGACATCGTAGTCGGCGACCTGGGCGGGCGCGAGCCCGGCCGGGTGGACGCCCTCGATATGCCAGCGGCCGCGCCAGGCGGCGAGCTGGGGATGCCAGTGGTCGAGGAAGACGAACCGGCCGCGCCGGCCGAGGCCGGGAAGGAAGAAGCCGGGCAGGATGGTCGTGAAGCTGAACTCGACCCTGACCGAGTCGCCGGGCTGGAGCGGCGCCGCGAGCCGGACCTCGAGCTCGGTCTCGTGGAGGAGGGTTTCGGCCGGGGCGCGGCCGTCGACGAGCAGACCGTCGATGCTGAGGTCGCCAAGTTCGGGCGGCTCGGCCCAGGCCAGCTCGAAGTTCTTCATCGACGCGAGCTCGCGGGCGAGCGTCGTGTTACGGCCGCCGAAGGCGCGGGGGTGGAGGTGGAACCAGAGCCCGGTCAGCGGCTCGCCGGCGTCGTTGCGGACGACGACCGACTGGCGGCCGGCGACCGCGCGCGCCGACTCGTCGAGCGCGCAGTCAATTTCGTAGCAGACCACGAGCCCGCCCGGGGCGGCGGTGAGCAGGAGCGCGAGCGCGAGGCCCGGTGCCGTGATCACGTCCCGGACGCCGCCACGCTCTCGCGGCAGAGCCGGATGATTGCCTCGACGAGCGCGCGGTCGAGGCCGGCCGCGAGCGCGGGCGCGACGAACCGGCCGATCTCGTTCTCGACCGCGCGGGGTCGGGCCTGCGCGAGGGACTGGAGCAACGTGCAGCAGGGCCGGACGAGCGCGAGGTAGCGGCGGTGCTCGCTCGACAGGAGGCGTCGCTCGCGGAGCAGCCGGGTGACCGCGACCTCGGCGCGGGCGACCGCGCCGTAGAGCGCCTGCGTCAGGCGCTCGCGCTCGGCGATGCGCTCGGCGCGCAGGCGGACCCGGAGCGGGCGGGGGTCGCGGGGCCTGGATTTGGGCGGCGGGGCAGGCTCCGGCTCGGGGACCTTGCCGGGCGCGGGCCGGGGACGGGCGCCGGACTTGTAGCCGGCGTGGGGCAGGGCGGCGGCGATGTCGGCCCAGTCGGCGCCGCAGACCTCGAGGAAGCCGACGACGGTCCGCAGGGTCGGGTTTGGCACGGTGCCCTTCTCGAGCTTGATGATGTACTTGTAGCCGTGGGTCGGGTTGAAGCCCATCAACTCGGCGACCTTCATCTGCGACAGCCCGGCCTGCTCGCGGAGCGCGCGCAGCCGGGCGCCGAATTCGGCGAGACCGGTCAGGCTTTCACGCTTGAGGCGACCCATAGGTGTGTCTAGTTCGGGCTAGATAGTAGCCGGGCGCGGCTGACGGTCAAGCCGGGCGGGCTCGAACATCAACACGAAACGTGATTAGCCGGTCCGGCGTCCAACTCAGCACTTGACACTGAGCGGGTTCGCGGCTAGATTACAGGAGCGCTAAGATTGCCGGCCGGAGGCCGACAGTTAAGTTCAAGTGGCCAATGCATAACGGCATAGGAGTAACGGTCGAATCCAAGGAGGAAGCAGATGAAGAACTCTGCCAGGCTGTTCACGCTGGTCATCGGGGTCGGGCTGCTGCTATCGATGCTCGGCTGTCCCAAGAAGTGCGTCCGGCCGGAGGAGCCGATTCCGCCGCCGCCGCCGCCCGAGGCCTTGCGCGACATGAGCGGCGACTTCGGCGAGCCGGGTGAGTTTGGCGAGCCGGGCGAACCGGGTTCGTCGGACGGGCTCGCGACGGTCTACTTCGACTATGACCGGTCGGAAATCCGGCCCGGTGATGCGCGTATCCTCGAGGCCAACGCCCGCTACATAAAGGACGCGGGCGCGACGGGAACCGCGCTCCAGGTTTCGGTCGAGGGCCACTGCGACCCGATGGGCACGGCCGAATACAACATGGCGCTGGGGATGCGGCGGGCCGAGTCGGCCAAGGCGTTCCTGGTCAAGATGGGCATCCCCGCGACCCAGCTCTCCACCGTCAGCTACGGCGAGGAGCAGCTGGTCACGAATGACCCGGCGCAGTACGAGAAGAACCGCCGGGCTGAGTTCAAGGTTCCAGTCAGGTAGAACCATACGGTGAACCGCGGGAGCGGCGAGCCAGGAAGGACAGATAGATGAAGAATGCCATCAGGCTGGTTATGGTGCTGGTCGGCGTCGGACTGCTCGTCACGACGCTCGGCTGCCCGAAGAAGCAGGTTGTCGCGCCGGAGCCGATAGTCGAGCCCGAGCCCGAGCCGGTTGTCGAGCCCGAGCCCGAGCCGGTCAGGATCAACCTGACGACAATCTACTTCGACTTCGACCGCTCCGACATCCGTTCGGGTGACGCGAGGACGCTCGAGGCCAATGCCCGCATCGTCAACGAGGCCCGCGTCAAGCCGCAGGTGATGATCGAGGGCCACTGCGACCCGGTCGGCACGGCCGAGTACAACATGGCGCTGGGGATGCGACGGGCCGAGTCGGCCAAGGCGTTCCTGGTCAAGCTGGGCGTGCCCGCGACCCAGTTGATGACGATCAGCTACGGCGAGGAGAAGCTGGTTACCAACGACGAGACCCAGTTCCAGCTCAACCGCCGGGCCGAGTTCAAGGTCGAGCTTCCGAAGTAGCCGACCGCTGGTTTGACTGTTGACCGTGACTGCCGGTAGCCTGCGCCGGGCGGCGTTGGGCGGCTGTGCCGTACTGGCCGGGCTGCTGGCAGTCACGGCTTTCTTGCCGGGCTGCGGCCTGCACTCCGAGTTGGTCCGCCAGGGCGTCGTGCTCGACTCGCTCGCGGTCCGGAACGACCGGATCGAGCGGGAGCAGACCCGGCAGGGCGCGCTCCACGCCCAGCAGCTCGCCGAGATTGCCCGGATCCAGTCCGAGCTGGCGGCGCTCGACGCACGGCTCATCGACCTGAACGAGCGGCTCGCGCGGATCGGGCGCCGGCTCGGGGTCTGGCAGACCGCGGCGGTCCCGGACGAGGTCGACTCCGCGCTGCCGGGCGAGTTCGTCGCAGTGCCGGACACGACGCCGGTCCGGCCCGACACCGTCCGAACTGGCATCGACCCGGACCAGCTCTACAACACCGCCTACCTCGACTTCACCCGCGGCAAGCACCAGGTCGCGATCGCCGGCTTCGAGCAGTTCATCCAGCTCTTCCCGGACTCGGAGATGGCGGACAACGCCCAGTACTGGATCGGCGAGTGCTATTACTCGATGGGCGAGCTCAACCGGTCCGAGGAGGAGTTCAAGAAGGTGCTCATCCGCTACCCGGCCGGCAATAAGGTGCCGGCCGCGACCTACAAGCTCGGGCTCGTCTACCTCGCCCAGAACCGGCCCGACGCCGCCCGGCGCCAGTTCGAGGCGGTCGTCGAGAAATACCCGGGCTCGACCGAGGCGAAACTCGCCGGCGAACGTCTAACTCCCTGACGCAACAACATGGTTGAAGCAGTACCGGCCGCGGGCAGCGGCTTCTTTGACCCGTTCCTGCGCGCGGGAGTCTTCGCGCAGGTCATCATGCTCATCCTGCTCCTCGCCTCGGTCATCAGCTGGGCGGTCATCATCGGCAAGTCCCGCAGCCTGCGCCGGGCCCGGCGCCAGACCCGCGAGTTCCAGGGCCTGTTCCGCCACGGCGCGCGGCTGTCCGACTACGAGGCGATGGCGCGCAGCCTGTCCGCTTCGCCGCTGTCGGCGATGCTGCTCGCCGGGGTCGCGGAGTGGAACAGCCTCGACAAGCACCTCACCGGCCAGCCCGACCGGGGTGAGATTCTCCAGCAGTTGATACCCAACCTCACCGAGGCGATGGAACGCGCCTCGTCGCGCGAGCTCGACCGGCTCGAGGCCCGGATGTCGTTCCTGGCAATCACCGCCAGCGTCGCGCCGTTCCTCGGCCTGCTCGGCACGGTCCAGGGCGTGCTGCGTTCGTTCCTCGCCCTGCGCGGGCAGGAGTTCGTCACGCTCCAGGTCATCGCGCCGGGCATCTCCGACGCGCTCATCACGACCGTCGTCGGCCTGCTCGTCGCGATACCGGCGGCGTTCTTCTACAACAGCTTCACCGCCCGGGTGCGCGACCTCGAGTCCGAGATGACCCGGTTCATCAGCGAGCTCACCGGTATCTTCCGGCGCCACGCGCTGACCGGTCACATCCGCACGCGGCCGGCCGGCGAAGGAATCTAGCCGTGCGCCGGCGCCGGCTCGCGTTCATGGCCGAGATGAACATGACCTCGCTCGCCGACGTCAGCTTCTCGCTGATGATAATCTTCCTCATCGCCGGCGTCAGCTCGGCAATCGCCCGGCGCCAGGGCGTAGACCTCGACCTGCCACGCGCCTCGACGATCGAGCCCCAGCACAAGTCCGGGCTCGAAATCAGCATCCAGCAGGACGGGACGATCTTCGTCGACCGCCAGCGCACGACCCGCACCGGCTTCCCGAAGGCGCTCGGCGACCAGCTCGGCCGGCGCGAGTACGACCGCGTCTACCTGCGGGCGGACCGGAACGTCGACTACGGGCTGGTGATGTTCGTCATCGGCCGGGTGCGCGAGCAGGGCATCGTCAACATCGGCCTCGTCGCCCTCCCGGAACGATGATCAAACACGAAGACACCAAGACCCGGGGTCAGCGGGCCGGCCGGTTTGCCCCGATACCGGACGAGACCGAGCGGACCGCCCGGGAGGTCGTCGACGCGGCGGTCCAGATTCACCGGGCGCTCGGGCCCGGGCTCCTCGAGTCGGTCTACGAGACCTGCCTCGTCCACGAACTCCGCAAGCGCGGACTCAGGGTCGAGCACCAGGTCGCAGTTCCCGTCGTCTACGACGGCGTGGAGATCGCCTCCGGGCTCCGCCCGGACGTCATTGTTGACGGCCGGGTCATCGCCGAGGTCAAGGCGGTCGAGAAGATGCTGTCGCTGTACGAAGCCCAGTTGCTGACCTACCTGAAGCTGACCGGCATCAGGCTTGGATTGCTGGTCAACTTCAACGTCCCGCTGGCGGAGGACGGCATCAGGCGCATCGTGAGGTAGTGGACCGATGAGCGGGCCGGCCACTGTCCTCCGGTCTCTCTTGATACATCGCGGCCTTGGTGCCTTGGTGTTTGGAACTCCGTGTCTGTGAAGCGCGAGCTGCTGCTGTCGACCGTCGTCCACGTCGTGCTCTTCGCCACGCTCGGCATCATCTCCGCGCTCGGCGCGAGAAGTCCGAAACAGCGGCCGCAGGTCTACCAGGTCCGGCTGGTCAGCGCCGGGACGCCCCAGCCGGTCACCCAGCCGGAGAAGGCGCAGGTTGTCGAGCCGAAGCCGAAGGCCGAGGTCCGGCCCGAGTCGAAGCCGAAGCCCCAGCCGCCGAAGCCGAAGGCGAGCAGTGACGTCATCCGGCGCCAGGGGCTGGGCGCGCGCGTCGAGGGCGCGCAGGCACTGGGCTACTCCTACTACCTCAACGTCATCCTCGCGCGGATCTCGGAGAGCTGGCTCAACCCCTACGCCGGGCAGAGCCGGACCCTTGTCGCGACGGTGTACTTCGTCATCGAGCGCGACGGCCGGATAACCGAGGTCAAGCTCGAAAAGGGCTCGGGCGACGCCGCCTACGACGCATCCTGTACCCGCGCCCTGTTCGTCACCGAGAAGCTCCCGGAGCTCCCGCCCGAGTTCAAGGGCGAGCGGCTCAAGCTCCACCTCGAGTTCGAGTACAAGCCCTAGCGGCCGGCGCCCGGAGGCCGGGGTCTCGCCTCCGCCGCCGGGCGAAAACGACGCCCGCCGGCCGGACACCGGCGAATCCGGCCGGCTCGTGCTGGCGAGGTAAGGCCCGGCAGACGGCCCGGAGCGCTTCGAGCCGCACCCGGACCCCCACCCCCACCTGCCTTCCCCTAGCGGCCCCGGGGACGCCTCCCCAAGCGGCCCCCGGGGCGGCCTCCGGGACGGCTCCCGGGACGGTCCCCGGGGCGGCCCCGGGAACCGTCCCGGGGATATCCCCAGGAGCGGTCCCCCGGACGGCCCCGGGAGCGGCCTCCCCAGCGGTCCCCGGGGCGGCCCCCGGAACCGTCCCGGGGATATCCCCGGGATACCCCCCCGGAGCGCTCCTGCCCACGCGTAACCCGCAGTCCCGACAGTGACTTAGCCCGACGAACCCGACTCCGCCGGTCCCTGCCCGCCCCCCCTGAGCCCGATTGCGCCGAGGGCGCGAGTGTTGCCCTGCTTCATCGCAAGCCGACCTGCCGGCGAAGGCGGGTGCGGACCCGACGGCTATGCACCCGGGCCGCGACGTGCATCCGACGTCCAAGGGCAAGGTCTGCGAGCGACTCCTGCTCGACTGCACCCGGCAGGTCCTGACCCGAGGGTGCTGATTGCTGTTCGCCGGGCCGTCTTCAGCATTGGCGGCCCGGGAGCGGAGTAGCGGGCACCAGGGCACCAAAGGGGAAGCAGAGCGGGCGAAGTCAGGAGCCAGAAGTCGGAAACGTGAGATCAGAAGTGACGGACAGGAGAGCGAGATCGGCCGGCGTTGGTCGAAGTGACAGGTCCCCGCGCAAGGGCCTGGTGTCAGGCCCGGCCTGACCGGCGCTGGCGGAGCACCAGCTTGATGCCGTTCCGGGCGCAGAGCTTGCGCGCTTCTTCGAGCTCTGCTTCAGAGGACTCCGCGACGATCTCGGCCGGGACGGTGATTTCCCTGGCACCTGAGTTGAGGCTGTTGTTGACATAGCCGAGAAGAGCTGACATGTCTTCCTTTCCGGGCAGTGCCGCCGCGCGGCCGGCAGGATGCGGTTCCCGCGTCCCGGCTGCCCGCTCGACCCAGTGTAAACCGGCCTGGCAGACTGTCAAGCCGAGAAGGGGCGGAGGCGGCGCGGAGAGGGGTTCCTTCACGGAGCCTGCCCCTTCGATACCTCAGGGCAAGCCCTGAGCGCAGTCGAAGGGGTCGGAATGACGGGCGGCGGAGAGGGATTTCTCCACTCCGGCCTCGGAGGCCGTCGGTCGAAATGACGGGCGGCGGCAGAGGTCCGGCCTGCTAGAGGTGGCAGAGCCGCTACTGGCTGTCATTCCGCTTCGTGTCCTGCGCGAGTGCCCGCCGCAGGCGGCGCAGCCGCCGATTGGAGGAATCCCTTGGTCCGGATTCGGCGCGGCAGAGGGCCGGAGAGGGATTTCAGGTTTCACGTTCGACGTGAGTGCCCGCACTGCGAGGACGCAGCACCCCTCAGGGCCTGCGGCCCTCCGGTCGGAACGGCAAGGAGGATGGCCTTGCGGCCGCCGGGCGGCTCGTGTCCGAGCCCGGCCGCGGACGGCCGAGGCGTTCCCGAAGCCTAGCGCCCGGCGCCGACCCGGCCGGTGTTCCGGTTGTCGTGCCGGGCCCTGGGCCAGGACGATGGCGCAAGCGTCTCGACGGTCTGGAGGGCGAACAACTCCCCGCGGACGCTGGCGACATAGACCGTGCCGTCGGCGGCGACTGCCGGCGAGGACTCGAATCCCCTGGTTATGTAGACCCAGTGCACCGTGCCATCGAGCCGCCAGGCCGTAATGGCCCGGTAGTACTCGCGTCCGAGCCGCCAGGAGCAGACGTACATCGTGCCCCCGGCGGCCATTGCCGGGGATGACAGCGCCTCGAAGAACCGCGCCCTGAGGCTGCCGTCCGGGTGCAGGGCGTAGACGGTGCGGTCCCAGGTTCCGAGCACGAGTATCGTGCCGTCGGCGGCGATGGCCGGTGTCGACCGGATGTGCCCGCCGGTGAGGTAGCGCCACCTGAGGCTGCCGTCCGGGTGCAGGGCGTAGAGGTAGCGGTCGTCGGAACCGACGTAAACCGTCCCGTCGCCGCCGATTGCCGGCGACGACGCCACGAGCCGGCCGGTCCGGTACTGCCAGCGCAGGCCGCCGTCGCGGTCCAGCGCGTACAGGCCGCCGTCGTCCGACCCGAAGTAGACCGTGCCGTCGGCGGCGACCGCCGGCGAGGAGCGCACCGGGCCGCCGGTGGCATACCGCCACCGTTCCGTCCCGTCAGTTCCGACCGCGTACAGGCGGCCGTCGCCCGACCCGACGTAGACCGTGCCGTCGGCGGCGATGGCGGGCGAGGACTGCACCAGGCCGCCGGTGGCATACCGCCAGCGCGGCGTCCCGTCCGGGTTGACGGCGTGGAGGCAGGAGTCGTCGGAGCCGACGTAGACCGTGCCGTCGTCGCCGACCGCCGGCGACGAGACGAGCGCGCCGCCGGCCGCGTAGCGCCAGCGCAGGCCGCCGTCCGGCCCGACCGCGTGGAGGCAGGAGTCGTAGGAGCCGACGTAGACCGTGCCGTCGTCGCCGACCGCCGGCGACGACATCACGTAGCCGCCGGTCTGGTACGTCCACTTCAGGTACGTGACCTCGACGATGAGCATCCCGGACCAGACCGAGTGCGCCCCGTAGACGTCGCGCGCCTGTGCCCGCAACTGGCAGGTGTCCGCGATGCGCCAGGCGTGGCTCATCGTGAACGTCTCGCCCGGGGCGAACGGCCCGCGCCAGTCCGAGGTGTCGCCGTCGCCCCAGGAGAACCTCAGGTAGATGCTGTCGCCGTCCGGGTCCAGGCCGGAGGCCGAGTAGTTGTGGCTGAAGTCGGGATGCACCCGGGCCGGCCCGGTCGGTGTCCGCGGAGTCCCCGGGCGGCGGTTGACGACCGTCAGCGCGTGTTCGGCCGACCAGCCCGAGACCGCGCCGTCCTCGTCGCGCGCCTGCGCGGTGAGCCGGAAGGTGCCGGTGTCCGACCAGGCGTGGTTCATCACGACCGTCTCGCCCGGGGCGACCGGCCCGCTCCATTCCGAGGTGTCGCCGTCGCCCCAGGCGAACCTCAGCGACACGCTGTCGCCACCCGGGTGCCGGGCCGAGGATGAGAAACTGCCGGGCCGGCCCGGCCTGCCCTCGGCAGGCCCGGAGGGCACTTCGGGCACGTCCGGCGGCCAGCGGCTGCTGACCGACACGGCGAGCGAGTCGGAGCAGGCCGACAGCGCACCCCGCCGGTCTCGTGCCTGGGCCCGGACCGCGTACGCGCCGGCCCGGCCGAAGGCGTGGCTCGCCGCGGCCGTCGTCCCGGACGGCCGCCACTCGCTCCAGCTCGAGGTATCGCCGTCGCCCCAGGCGAACCGGACCGCGACGCTGTCGCCGTTCGGGTCGGTCGCGGCCGCGCTGTAAGCGACGGCGCTGTCCTTCGGCACGGCCCCCGGACCGGCCGGCCGGGAAGGCGCGTCGGGCGGCAGGTTGTCGGCCACCTCGATTCCGTGCGGCGAGGACCAGTCCGACTCCGTCTCTGGCCGGTCCCGGGCCTGGGCGCGGACGAGGAAACTGCCCGCGGCCGACCACGAGTGGGCCCCGGCCACGGTATCGCCGCCGCCGGCCCACGCGCTCCATTCCGAGGTGTCGCCGTCGCCCCAGGCGAACCGGACCGCAACGCTGTCGCCGTCCGGGTCGGCGGCCGACGCGGTGAACTCGCAGGTGATGCTCCGGTCGCCGTGGGCCGGGCCGGCCGGCCGGGAGGGCGGGTCAGGCGGCAGGTTCACCGGCGGCTTCCGACAGCCTGCCGGCAGTACCAGGGCCGCGACGAAGACCGCGGCGCGAAGTCGCCTGTCCATGCGAAATTGTCGGCCGCCCGGTCACGCTTGTCAAGACCGCGCGAGGTCCTTGACAGCGGGCGGCAGGGGAGCTAGCATACTGCCGAAGTCGCCGGGGGTGCTCTTCTGTACGGCTTCACCACTCAGCGCGCAAGGCGCTGACAGGAGGTGGATGATGAAACGTCCGCTAGTGCTCTTTGCGGCGGCCCTGCTGACCGCCCCCTCTGCCCTGCAGGCAGGGTGGAGTGAACTCAGGCCGTTCGGCATTCCTCACGTGCGGGAAGGCTCCGCGCTGTGCGCGGGGCGGTGCGACTGTGAGGCGGGCGCACTCGGGCCCTGTCTGACGCCGATGTACCGAGTCTGGTTGCTGCACGGCAAGCCGGACATCAATGAGCCATACAACGGGTTTGAGCGGTGGCTGGACCCCGATTGGGATCCACTCCCGTCCCTGCCTTCCTACGAGGGCGTGACCGGCTGGGGCGGGGCGCTCGCTTACGTGCCGGACCCGTTTGCCTGGCCGGCCAACGGCAGGATCTTCGCCTTGATGGGTAACCGCACCCGGTACTTCTGGTCCTACAACCCGGCGGCAGGAACCTGGGTGCGGGAACAGGACCTTCCAGTCCCGGTTGGTGCCGGCGGAGCACTCTGCTTCGGCGGGACGGGCGAGGTCGGCGGCATCCCGTGCTCGTTCCTGTACGCCTTCGTGGGCGACGGCAGTCCACGGTTCTTCCGCTACGCCCATCCGCTCACGCCCACCAGAGGCGAAGGGCTTTGCCTCAGTGGTTGGACCGAGCTCACTCCGATGCTGAGCGGCCTCCCGGTCAAGGCCGGAGGGTGCCTGACCTGGTGCCCGCCGCAACCCGACAACCCGGACTATCCGATGGGCCTCGTCGTCGCCCTGCGGGGCGATGCCACGACGGGACTGTACTGCTACGACCCGGCTTCGGGCCAGTGGCTCTGGTGGAACCGGCTCTTCGAAGAGCCGGCCAAGGGCGGTGCGGCGATAGCCACCGGCCCAACCGGCCGCGACGTCTACTTCTGGTCCGGCGGCCGCGAGCGTGACTTCTACCGGTGGTACGTCCATCCCGAGTCGGAGGTAGAAGACCTCGAACCGACTCCACAGCCGCAGGACGACGGCGCGGCCTTGTGCCAGACAGACGGGCGGCTATACGCCGAGTTCGGGGGCCACCCGAATCAGCAGTTCTGGGCCTACGAACTCGCGCACCCCGGAGACCCGGACGGCGGGCAGTCGGCGCCTGCTCCGGCCTCAGCCGCTGCCGAGGTGCGCATCCGGAGGAGCCCGAATGAACACCGTTTCAGCGTTGCCTGTCCGCCCGGGCCGGTGGTCCTGACCGTGTTCAACGGGGCCGGCATCCGGGTGGCTCGTCTCAGTGCCGCAGCCGGTCCGAATGGCGCCGACCTCGTCTGGTACCACGCCTTGGCCGGTCCGGGCGTATACCACTACGAGCTCCGGTATTCACAAGGCCGGGCGACCGGCAAGTTGACCGTGGTCCGCTGAAGAGCCAGGCCAGGATGGCACCCCCGGCACCCGCTCTCAATCGCGGTCTGCGGACTGCGTGCGCGGTCGTGCTCGCGCTCGGCCTGGCCTGGCCGGCGGCCGCGACCGTGACCTTCGAACGCCTCTACGAGCCGTCGCCGCACACCAACAACAACTGGCATTACACCGTCGAATGCCTGCCCGACGGCGGCTATCTCCTGCCCGTCTGCCTGACCGGGATGCCGGACTCGACCCTTGCCGGCTGGCTCCGGCTCGACTCGCTGGGCGACCTGGTCTGGGCGCGCGGCTACGAGCCGCTGAGATTGGCCGGCGGCCGCACGAGCGGGGCCTGTCGCACCCGCGACGGCTGTTACGTCGTGGCCGGGGACTGCGGCGGCCCCTCGCCGGGAAACCTGATGGCAATCAAGGCCGATTCCGCCGGCAACCACGTCTGGACCTGGCTCCGCGTCAGGCCCGCGCTTGAGCGGCTTGACGCCATCTGCGCGACCCCGGACTCCGGGGTCCTGGTCGGCGGGAAGCTGTTCGAGCACGGCTGGTACGGGATGGGGGTGGTCAAGCTCGACAAGGACGGCAGGCAGGAATGGGCCAATGTCTACCGGGACGAGTACAGCATGGTCAGCACCGCCCAACTGACGCACGACGGGGGCTTCATCCTCAACGGCCTCGGGACTGGCGGGGGGAGGTCCGCCTGCCTGGTCCGGATCAACTCGTATGGCAGTATCATCTGGACGAGGATGTTTGCCGGGTATGGAGAGAACACCTCGGGCTTTGCGGCCCGCCAGACGCACGACCTCGGCTTCGTGCAGTGCGGGGGCACGGGCGGCTTCGGGTCCGGCGGCGAGACCATCGGGGGCGGGTTTGTCCTGAAGCTGGACTCCGCCGGCAACGAGCAGTGGCACCGGTACATCAGCCCGACGGTCAGCTCCGACACGGCCTACTGGTTTCACTCCATCGTCCAGACCCCGGACCGCGGCTACGCCATCGCGGCGCTCTTGAGCCCCTACCGGGCCTCGCCGTGGATGCCCGTCATCCATCTGCTGAGGCTGGACTCGCTCGGCGAGCTGCTCTGGACCCGCGAGTTTGACGGCCTGCGCGGACGCGCCCGCCCGGACTGGATTGAGAACACGCCGGACGGCGGCTTCATCCTCGCCGGCAATGCCGACTTCTGGTACACCTACCTCATCAAGACCGACTCGCTGGGGAGGGTCGCCGTCGGGTTGGAGGAGGACCGCCCGGTAGTCCGGGCCACCCGGCCGACGCTTGACGTCCGGCCCAACCCGGCGCGTGACCGGGTCCGGCTGGCCGGTACCGAGGGCGCCGGGCTGTACGCGCCGGACGGCCGGCGGGTCGCGGTCCTGACGCCGGGCGAGAACGACGTCCGGCAGCTTGCCCGGGGGGTGTACTTCATCCTGCGGCAGGACACCGGCGAGTCGGCGAGGCTGGTGCTGGTCCAGTAGCGCGGGCGGGTGCCGCCGGCGCTCCGCGCGCGCCGAATCGTTTGACATCCGGGCGGGTCTCGTCCAATATAGCGCGTGACGAAGAAAGCCGCGGTCGCCGATTTCGTCCATCTCCATAATCACACCCAGTACAGCCTGCTCGACGGCGCGCTGAAGATCGACGAGATGGTCGAGCAGGCGGTCGCGTACGGGATGCCGGCGCTGGCAATCACCGACCACGGCAACATGTTCGGCGCGGTCCGGTTCTACCGGCAGGCGAGGTCGGCCGGGCTGAACCCGATTGTCGGGTGCGAGGTCTACGTCGCGTCGGGCGACCGCCACGACCGCCGGGCCTCGGACGTGCCCGAGGCGAGCTGGCACCTGACGCTGCTCTGCCGCGACGAGACCGGCTTCCGCAACCTGATGAAGCTGGTGTCGCTCGGCTACCTCGAGGGGTTCTACTACCGGCCGCGGATCGACAAGGAGTTGCTGGCCGGGCACTCGGCCGGGCTGCTGGCGATGTCGGGTTGTCTGAAGGGCGAGGTGAATTTCCACCTGCGCCGGGGCGACGGCGAGCGGGCGATGGCCGCGGCGGCGCGATACCAGGAGATTCTCGGCCCGCAGAACTTCTTCCTCGAGGTGATGCGCAACGGCTACCCGGAGCAGGAGAAGGTCATCCCGGGCGTGCTCGAGCTGTCGGCGGCGATGGGCATCCCGGTCGTCGCGACGAACGACTGCCACTACCTGCGCCAGGACGACGCGACCGCCCACGACGCGCTGGTCTGCATCCAGACCGGCAAGAAGATGAACGAGGAGTCGCGGCTCCGGATGAGCTCGAACCTGCTCTACTTCCGGTCGCCGGCCGAGATGGCGCGCGTGTTCGAGGACCTGCCCGAGGCGGTGCGCGCGACGCGCGCGGTCGCCGAGCGCTGCGAGCTCAAGCTCGACCTCGACCGGGTCCAGTTCCAACTCCCGCAGTTCGTGCCGCCCGAGGGTTACCCGGACGCGCACAGCTACCTCGAGCACCTCGCCCGCGAGGGACTCAGGCGGCGCTACCCCGGCCCGGTGGCCGGCTGCGAGGAGCGGCTGGCCGAGGAGCTCGCGGTCATCCGGAAGATGGATTTCCCGGGCTACTTCCTGGTCGTCAAGGAGATAATCGACTTCGCCCGGGCCCGCGAGATACCGGTCGGCCCGGGCCGCGGGTCGGCGGCCGGGTCGCTGGTGCTTTACTGCCTCGGCATCACCGACATCGACCCGCTGCGCTACGGCCTGCTGTTCGAGCGGTTCCTGAACACCGAGCGGGTGACGCTGCCCGACGTCGACGTCGACTTCGCGGACGACCGGCGCCAGGAGGTCATCGACCACATCCGGGAGCGCTACGGCGCGGACTCGGTCGCCCAGATAATCACCTTCGGGACGATGCAGTCGCGGGCGGTGGTGCGCGACGTCGGCCGGGTGATGGACGTGCCGATCGCCGAGGTCGACCGGCTGGCGAAGCTGATACCGGCGGGGATGAAGCTCGAGGCCGCGCTCGCGACCTCGACCGAGCTGCGCCAGGCGGTGCGGGCGTCGCCGGAGTACTCGGAGTTGATGAAGGTCGCGCTCCGGCTCGAGGGGCTGAACCGGCACGCCTCGATTCACGCCTCGGCGGTGGTCATCGCGCCCCGGCCGCTGATCGAGGTCGTGCCGCTCTACCGGTCGCCCGAGGGCGACGTCTGCACCCAGTTCGACATGTACTCGCTCGACGACGTCGGGCTCCTGAAGATGGACGTGCTCGGGCTCCGGACGCTGACCGTCGTCGAGCAGGCGGCGCGGTTCATCCGGGCGGCGGGCGGCGAGTTCGACCCGGCGCCGGCGAGGTTCGACGACCCGGCGACTTACGCGCTGATCCAGCGCGGCGACACCGGCGGCGTGTTCCAGCTCGAGAGCGCGGGGATGCGCGACCTCTGCCGCCGGATGCGGCCGGAGAGCCTCGAGCACATCACCGCGTTGATCGCGCTCTACCGGCCCGGGCCGATGGACCTGATACCGACCTACCTCGCCCGCAAGGAGGGCCGGGAGCCGATCGAGTACGAGCACCCGCTGCTCGAGCCGATCTGCCGCGAGACCTACGGGATAATGATCTACCAGGAGCAGGTGATGCAGGCGGCGCAGGCGCTGGCCGGCTACACGCTCGGCAGCGCCGACCTCCTGCGCCGGGCGATGGGCAAGAAGAAGCCGGCTGAGATGCGGGCGCTGGCGGGTTCGTTCATCAAGGGCTGTGCCGAGACGAACCGGATTCCCCGCGACCAGGCCGAGCGGATATTCGACCTGCTCGCCAAGTTCGCCGGCTACGGGTTCAACAAGTCCCACGCCGCGGGCTACGCCTGCCTGTCCTACGTCACCGCCTGCCTGAAGGCGAACCACCCGGTCGAGTTCATCGCCGCGACGCTGGCGAGCGAAATCGGCGACTCGAAGAAGCTCGCGAAGTTCGTCAACGAGGCGCGCCACATGGGCATCGAGGTGCTCCGGCCCGACGTCAACCGGAGTCGGGCCCAGTTCGCGATCGAGGCCGGGAACGTCCGGTTCGCGCTGGCCGGGGTGCGCCACGTCGGGGGCAAGGCCGCGGAGCTGATCGTCCGCGAGCGCGAGGAGCACGGGCCCTACCAGGGCCTGCTCGACTTCCTCGTCCGCAACCGGGGCACGGCCAACCGCAAGTCGGCGGAGTCGCTCGTCCAGGCGGGCGCGTTCGACGACTTCGACCCGAACCGGAGCCGGCTGCTGGCCGGACTCGACCTCGAGATGGCGCGCGCCGGGTCGGAGCGGATGCGGATGGCCGAGCTCCAGACCGACCTGTTCGGCGAGCCGAGGGCGGCCGAGGCGCCGGCGGCGGCCGACGTCCGGTTCGACAGCCACCAGTTGCTGACTTTCGAGAAGCAGGCGTTCGGGTTCTACTTCTCGTCCCACCCGCTCGAGCCGTGGCGGGCCGAGTACGCCGGCCTCGGCCTCGTGCCGACGAGCCAGCTCGGCGACCGGCACGACGGCGACGCGGTCGCGGTCGGCGGGGTCATCACCGCCCGACGGATGCGCAAGGACAAGCGCGACCGGCAGTACGCGATCGTCACGGTCGAGGATTTCGAGGGCGCGGTCGAGGTGCCGGTGTTCGCCGACCAGCTCGAGAAGCACCGCGAACAGCTCCACGTCGACCGGCTGGTCATCGTCCAGGGCCGGGTTCGGATGCGCGACGAGTACGGCGTGCCCCAGCTCTGGGCCGACCGGGTCTGGCCGTTCGAGGGTATCGAGCGGCAGTTCCGGGCGGTGATTATCAGCCTCGGCCCGGACTTCGAGGGCGACGGCAAGCTCCTGCGCCTGCGCGAACTGGCGGCCGAGTTCCCGGGCGAGGCGATGCTCTACTTCCGCCGGACAAGCGCGGCCGGGCGGCCGCGGCTGATCTGGGTCAAGGAGTTCAAGGTCCTGCCCGTCAACCGGTTCGTGCTCCAGTTGCGCCGGCTGTTCGGCGACCGGGCGGTCGAGGTCAAGGGCGACCTCCCGCCGGTCGAGCGCGAGTTCCAGCGCCGCCGGCGCGGGGGCTAGCGGCCGGCGGGATTCACCACAAAGGCACCAGGAGCCCGGCGACAGCGGACAAGCACAGAGGCACGAAGAGGGGATTCCCGGGTTCGGACCCTAGGACTTACTGTTCTCCTGTCTTGTCGGCTCCTCCGGACGCTCGAGGGTCAGCGCGCGCAGGCGGCGGACGCGGTCGGCGAGCGGCGGGTGGGAGGCGAACGCGCCGGCGATGCCGGCGCGGTCCTTGGCGAACGGGCTGGCGATGAACATGTGGGCGGTGGCGTCGGACGCGGTCGCGAGCCGGGCGTGGCTCGCGCCGAGCTTCTCGAGCGCGGAGGCGAGGCCGTGCGGGTTGCGGACGATGTAGGCGCCGGAGGCATCGGCGAGGTACTCGCGCTGGCGCGAGAGCGCGGCCCGGATGAGCGCGACGAGCAGGGGCGCGATGATCGCCAGCGCGATGCCGACGACCGCGATGATGAGCCCGGCCTGGCCGCCGCCGCGGCCGGCGGAGCGGCGGTCGCGCCGGCCGCCGAAGAGCAGGCCCCCGCGCAGGAGGACGTCGCGGAGGAGGACAATGAGGCCGCCGATGATGGCGACGACGGTCGCGAGCAGGATGTCGTAGTTGCGGATGTGGGCGAGCTCGTGGGCGACGACGCCCTGGAGCTCGTCACGGTTCATCATTTCGAGCATCCCCGCGGTGACCGCGATGGCGGCGTGCTTCGGGTCGCGGCCGGTCGCGAACGCGTTGGGGACCGGGGTCGGGATGACGTAGACCGCGGGTTTGGGCAGGCCGGCGGCGATGGCGACTTCCTCGACGACGTTGTGGAGCTGGCGGTGTTCGACCGGGTCGGCAGGCCGCGCGCCGTTGACCGCGAGGGCGATGCGGGCGGAGTTGTGGTAGAGGATGAGGTTGTAGGCGACGATGAACACGCCGAACAGCGCGTAGAATCCCCAGCCCCAGCCGAAGTACCAGCCGAGCGCGGCGCCGACCGCGCCGAGCAGGAGCGAGATCAGGACGATGAAGAATGCGGTCGACCGCTTGTTGCGGTCAATCAGCCGGTAGAGGTCGGTGCGGGGGCTGGGCATCCGGGGCGCACTCACAAGCCGGGAAGCCGCGCCTTCGGCACGGAGAGAAGGAGCATTCCATCAGGATTCCGGAACGGACTCCCGGTGCGGAGCGCCGGGGGTCAGAACTTGACCTTCGGCACCTCGCGGTCGGCCTCCGGGATGTTGTAGAACTCGGCGGCCTCGAACCGGAACATCCCGGCGATGACGTTCGAGGGGAAGACCTGGATGCGGTTGTTGAAGTCCATCACGACGTCGTTGTAGAACTGGCGCGCGAAGCTGATCTTGTTCTCGGTCGCGGTCAGCTCTTCCTGGAGCTTGAGGAAATTCTCGTTGGCCTTGAGCACCGGGTAGTTCTCGGCGACCGCGAAGAGCGTCTTGAGCGTCTGGGTCAGGGCGCCGTCGGCGGCGGCGGCCTCGGCCGGTCCGTGGGCGCCCATCACCGCGGCGCGGGCCCGGGTCACCCGGTCGAAGACCTCCTGTTCGTGGCCGGCGTAGCCCTTGACCGTCTCGACGAGGTTGGGGATGAGGTCGGTCCGGCGCTTGAGCTGGACGTCAATCTGGTGCCAGCCGTTCCTGACCCGGTTGCGCTTGACGACAAGCGAGTTGTAGGTGGCGATGACGAAGACGACGGCCACGGCCAGCAGGACGATGATGATGAGAAGCAGGGACATCAGTAGCCTCCTTAGTCAGATGAGGATAGCCCCGCGCGCCGCGGTGTCAACCGGCCCGGGGGCGGGCCTGGAGAAGATGATCGCAGAATGCAGGTTGCAGAATGCAGACTGCAGATTCTCCACTTCTCACGGTTCTGAAACCTGCAATCGGCAATGCTCCCGGCTCTTCCGTGGTGCTGAGTTCTGCGCGTGCTGCGCCAGCAGTTCCCAGCGCCGGGGCCGCGGGCCGCTATTGACAAGCCGGCCCGGCGGCCGATGCTGATACTGTTCAGAATCGAAAGGAGACCGGATGCGACTTGAGAACCTGACACAGCCGCCGTTCCGCACGACGCTGATGGGTGTCGTGGTCGGCGCGCTCCGTTACCACGGGGTCGGGACGAGCGACGCATCGGCGTACGGCGGAAGCGGCCACGCCTTCCTCATCAACATCCACGAGCAGCTCTGCCCGAGCGGGCCCTATGTCTGGGACCGGGACTGGTTCGTGTCGCTGGTCGGCAATCTCGGGCTGGTGACGAGGGATCTCGGCTTCCACGACAGCAGTTCGACGCCCGGGGCGCGCGCGGCGGTCGAGGCGCTGGTCCGGACCCACCTCGACAATGGCAGGCCGTGTTCGCTCTTGAACATGGAGAACCAGCTCATCGTCGGCTACGACGGCGAGGGGTTCCTGCTCGCCCGGCCGTGGGACTGCGCGCCGGACGTCACGCCGGGGAGGCTGACTTACGGGACCTGGGCCGAGTTTGGCGGGGAGTGCCACGTCGGTTTCTTCGCGTTCGACCGGCGCGAGCCTGCCGACGACGCGGCAATCGCGCGGGACGCGCTCCGGGCCGCGGTCGCGCTGTACCGCGGGGCCGGCGCGATCGAGGGCTACCGGACCGGGGCTGGCGCCTACGAGAACTGGCTGGCCGCGGTCGAGGAACATGGCGGGTCGCACGGCAACTGGTGGAACGCGACGGTCTGGTCGGAGTGCCGGGCGATGGCGGCGGCCTGGTTCGAGGAGCTGGCCGAGCGCCTGCCGGCCTCGGCCGGGCCGGCGCGCGAGCTGGCGCGCGCCTACGAGGACCTTGCCGGCGTGCTCGCCCGGGCCGGGGACAAGACGCTGGCGCCGGGCGAGAAGCTGCCGCTGGTGGCGGAGGCGAAGGAGCTGGAAGCGGCGGCGGTCAGAGGAATCGTAACAATGCTGGCCTGCCTGGGGTGATGAAGCGGGCAGTGTGTCCGGCAAAGGAGGAGACAATGCGACGGATGAGAGTGGCCTGCTTGGTACTTGTGCTGGCGGCCACGGCGACGGCGCTCGAGTGGGTGCCGGCGGTCATGACACAATGGGAACCGGGATACGCGATTGACGAGATGAACGACCGGCTGGTCGTGTTCGCCGGCAGAGGGGAGGGAACCGAGCTGAGCGATGAGACCTGGGAGATGTCGCTCGATACGCTGGCGGGCTACCGCTGGCGACGGCTGGACCCGACGGGCACACCGCCGTCAGCGCGGTTCGAGCCGGCAATGGTGTACGACCCGCAGGGAGAGCGGATGGTCGTTTTCGGGGGCGAGCGCGGAGGTTCGATGCTGGGTGATGTCTGGGAGTTGAGCCTCGAGGTCGGGAACGAAACCTGGCGACAGCTCTTTCCGGAAGGGACCGCTCCCGCGCCCCGACGGGGTTGCTTCGCCTGCTATCACCCGGCGCGCCATTCGGTCATCATGTTCGGCGGCGTCGACGGCGCGTCCCGCTTCGACGATTCCTGGGAGCTGTGCCTGGACAGCCTGCGGTGGCGGGAGCTTGAGCCGACCGGGACGCCGCCGGCGGCCAGGAGCCACGGCGTTTCGGCGTGGGACTCGGTTGATAACCGGATACTGATCGTGGGCGGCCGGGGGCCGGAGCAGTTCTATAACGACGTCCATGCCTTGAGCCTGGAGCCGGGCAGTGAGGGCTGGACAGCACTGTCGCCCGGTGGCCAGGTGCCCGCGGCCCGGGCCGGGTCCGGGGGTGCGTATGATGCCTGCGACCGGAGCCTGTTCCTCTTCGGCGGCTACTACTACGCAGGTGGATTCGTGTTTTACAACGATCTGTATCAGTTGGATCTGGTCACCCTCAGCTGGCAGCACCTGTCGCCGACAGGCACCTTGCCGCGGGCCCGGCGTCACCCGGTCTTCGTCTGCGACGCTGAGAACCGGCGTCTGGTGCTGCAAGGCGGCGATGTCTACTACGAGCGGTTCGCCGACTGGTGGCACATGGACATAGCCATGCTGACCGGGGTGAGACAGTGGACTGACACGCCGCCGCCGCGGGCCGGGTTCGGGCTGCAGGTGCTGTCGGTCGCCGGGGACCAGGTGCGCGTGCGCTGCGTCATCCCGCACGAGGGGCAGATTTCGCTTCGCGTCCTGGATACGGCGGGACGCGTGGTCCGCACGCTTCACTCCGGGGCGGTGACGGGCGACCGGGTGGTCGCGTGGGACCGGAAGGGTGACGACGGACGGCGTGTTGCGTCCGGCGCCTACTTCCTGTACCTGCAGGCCGGTGAGGTCGGAGCGTCGCGCAAGGTCGCGCTCACGAACTAGGAGGCGCCGGCGGACAGCACACCGGGACCGCGGCTGTACACCGACCTCGCGTCGTGGTGGCCGGTCCTGTCGAGCCCGGAGGAGTACGCCGACGAGGCGGAGCAGTACCGGCAGGCGCTCGTCGGGGCGGCGCGGATTCCCGTGCGCGAGGTCCTCGAACTGGGCTCGGGCGGCGGGAACAACGCCTCGCACCTGAAGGCCCATTTCGAACTGGTGCTGGTTGACCTGTCGCCGGCGATGCTGCGGGTGAGCCGGTCGCTCAACCCGGAGTGCGAGCACGTCCACGGCGACATGCGCGAGGTCCGGCTGCCGCGCCGGTTCGACGCGGTGTTCGTCCAGGACGCGGTGAGCCACATCCTCACCGATGAGGACCTCGCCCGGGTGTTCGCGACCGCCTGGCACCACCTGCGGCCGGGCGGCGTCGCGCTGTTCTGCCCGGACTTCACCCGCGAGACGTTCCGGCCCTACACCAGCCACGGCGGGCACGACCGGCGACTGCGCGGGATGCGCTACCTCGAGTGGGCGCACGACCCGGACCCGGCCGACACCGAGTACCAGACCGAGATGGCCTACCTGCTGCGCGAGGGCGACGAGTACCGCGTCGTCCAGGACCGGTCGAAGATGGGGCTGTTCCCGCGCGGGACCTGGCTCGACCTGCTCGGCGGGCAGGGGTTCGAGGCGTCTGCGGTCCAGTTCCCAGTCGCGGACACGGACAAGGGCGGCAGTGAAGGGTTCCTGGCCCGGCGGCCGGGCGAGGAGTGAGCGGTGGCGGAACTGCGCCGGCTGTTGACCGAGCACGAGCTCGTGCTGACCGAGGGCGCGGTCATCGAGCGGCTGAGGCGAAGCTCCTCGGTCCAGCTCGACGCCTATGTCGCCAACGCGACGCTGGTCGGAGACCGCAAGGGCAGGCTGGTGATGGGGCGGATCTACCGCGAGTATCTCGACATCGGCCAGGCGACGGGAATGCCGATGCTCCTACTGACGCCGACCTGGCGTGCGAGCGCGGAGCGGGTCGAGCGGGCAGGGATCGGGCTTGACGTCAACCAGGCGGCGTTCGAGATGCTGGCCGGCATCCGCCGGCACTACGGCGAATACGGCGAGTTGGTGGCGATCGGCGGGCTGGTCGGCCCGAAGTCCGATGCCTACCGGCCGACTTCCGCCCTGCCGCCGGACGCCGCGCAGGAATACCACCGGCCGCAGGTCGAGGAGCTGGTTGTCGCGGGCGTGGACTTCATCCTCGGCGCGACCCTGCCGGCGGTGTCGGAGGCGATCGGTATCGCCGAGGCCGTGGCCGACTTCGGCATGCCGTACCTGCTGAGCTTCGTGCTTCGGCCCGACGGCGCGGTGCTCGACGCGACCCTGCTGGCGTCGGCAATCCGGAAGGTCGACGAGGCGGCGCGGCACCGGCCGCTCGGCTACCTCGTCAACTGCGTCCATCCCGACACGTTCCGGCTTGCTGGCGAGCAGTTGCAGGGAGTGCCTGAGGCGCGGGCACGGCTGCTCGGCCTGCAGGCGAACGCCTCGCGCAAGAGCGCCGAGGTCCTTGACGGGTCGGACGCGACCGACGCGGGCGACCCGGCGGAGTTCGGCCGGCAGATGGCCGCGCTCTGGGACGAGTTCGGCCTCCGGGTGCTGGGCGGCTGCTGCGGCACCGACGGCCGCCACATCCGCGCGATTGCCGAAGCGCTGGTCCCCGGCGAACCGGGCTGGAACCGCACCCCGGGCGCGGGCGGCGCTTGAAGCCGCAACCGACCGCCGCTATCATCCCGCCATTCCGTCGATACCGACGAGGAAACCAAAACGATGGCTGTAACTTTCGACAACCTGTATGAGCGGGCGCGGGCCGTCGCCCGGCCGCGCCGGCTCTCACGCACCGCCGAGGCGGGTGGCGTTGGCGCGGCGCTCCTGGCCGCGAGCGGCCGGGTGTATGCCGGCGTCTGCATCGACGCGGCCTGCTCGGTCGGCTTCTGCGCCGAGCACGCCGCAGCCGCAGCGATGGTCACGGCGGGCGAGAGCCGGGTCGTGCGGATGATTGCGGTCGCGGCCGACGGCACGGTCCTGCCGCCCTGCGGCCGGTGCCGGGAGTTCATCGCCCAGCTCGACGACGGCAACCTCGACGCCGAGGTGAAGGTCAGCGAGACCGAGGTCGTTACCCTGCGCGCGCTCCTGCCCCACGACTGGCGGCAGGCACTCAAGCCGGAATCCTGACCGGGCCGCCCGGTCCCGGCCGGGTGCTGGCGCAGGGATGCTGAGCGACGCCGAAGTGCCGGGCCTCGCGTTGAGGAAGCGCCGGTCGAGTTCCGTTGACACGCTTGCCGCGGCCGCCCGACCCGATTCTGACCAATCCCCACCCGCACTCCCGGAGTTACTCCCCCGGTAACTCCCGGAGTAACTCCCCCAGTTACCCCCGGAGTAACTGCCCCAGTAACTACCCCAGTAACACCCGGAGTAACCCCGGTAGTTACTACCCCGGTAACCCCGGCAGTAACCCCCGGAGTAACCCCCGGAGTAACACCGGGAGTAACCCCGGGAGTAACTACCCCGGTAACCCCGGGAGTTACTGGGGGGGTAACCCCGGGGATAGGGGAGGGGGGAAATTCGGAGGTGAATGAAGTGCTGATTTATCAAGCGATTGTAGCGATTTTCAGATTGACGCGACCGTGAGTTATAACTAACATTGGATATGGTCAGTAGAGCAGAATCGAGTGGTTATGGTGCGGGAGAGGCGGCCGTGCTGGGTGCGGGGCTGCGCGGTCTGCGGCTCCGGGCCGGGTTGAGACTGGTCGAGCTGGCGCACCTGATGGGCCGGGAGCCGGGCTTCTACGCGTACCTCAGCCGCTTGGAGCGCGGCCGGCTGGGACCGCCGACACTGAGGCTCGTCGCGGACTACCTGCGGGCCTGCGGGGCGTCGTTCGGGGAGCTGGTGCCGGTGCTGGACCGGTACACTTCCCGGCCGCCGGTGCGGGAGACGCGGGCGCGGGAAACGGCGCTGGCCGGGCTTGCCGGGGACGAGAGCCGGGAGGCGGCGCGGCTCAATGTCTACGATCTGAAGACCGAGGCGGCGCGGAAGCGGGCCGGGCAGAAGCCGGTGGCGCCGGCGAGGCGGGCGCAGGCGCTGGCGCGGCAGTTGGCGGCGCGGCACCGGTACCGGGCGGTGGACCGGGCCGTGACGGAGGAGCTGGCGCGGTCCGGGAGCGAGTTGAGCTACGTGGCGCAGAAGCTGGCGCTGAGCTACGGCCGGATGGTGTGGAAGGCGATGGAGATGGCGGATGAGGGAAGGGCAGGAGAAGGAAGGGGGAGGAGAGAAAGGGTGAGGACGGAAGGGGGAAGGAAGGCGGAGGCGGAACGGATTGCAGACTGCAAGTTGCAGAGTGCAGATGGCAAATTGCGGAAGGGAAGGCGGGGGAGGCGGCGGAAGACGAGAGATGAGCGGCTGGCGGAGGTTGAGGCGCGGATGCGGGAGCGGGCCGGCGACGTCGTGCCGCTGGCGACCCTGCGGCAGGTAGCGGCGCGGGTGGCGCGGCTGTACGAGGAGGCGCGGAGGGACCGGCCGCTTTGAGCGGCGAACCAACGTACTGCAACCCTCTCAGCCGGCTTGACCAGCGGTCAGGGGAGAATTATGATTTCCTCTTACCATGTCTAAAGCGTTGCCCGGTTCTCCGCTGGTGCGCTCGGTTGAGGAACTCAGCGGGCAGGTTATTGCCGACTGCTACCAGTGCGGTTGCTGCACCGCCGGCTGTCCGATCGGCGAGGCGATGGACCCGCCGCCATCAAAGGCAATCCGGCTGCTTCAGCTCGGCCGGGCGCAGGAATTGCTCGATTCCGAGGGCATCTGGCTGTGCGCGAGCTGCATGGTCTGCGGCACGCGCTGTCCGCGCGGGGTTGACTACGCGCTGATTGCCGAGGCCTGCCGGGCGATCGTCCTGCGGCGACCGGTGCGGTCAAGCCGGGTCGGGCCGGAGACCGTTTCCGATGAGGACTGCGAGGAGATTCCCCAGCAGGCGTTCATGGCCAGTTTCAGGAAGTCCGCGGGCTGATGGCTGATTACGCCTACTACCCGGGTTGCACGCTCTACACCAAGGGGCGTGAGCTTGACCGTTCGGCGCGGAGGTCGCTGGCGGTGCTGGGCGTGGAGCTCCGGGAGATGCCGTCGTGGGTCTGCTGCGGGGCAATCTACAACACCACCAGCGATGACTTCGCGGGCCGGGTCGGCGCGACCCGGAACATCGTCCGGGCGAGCGCGCTGGGCGACACGCTGGTGACGCTGTGCGCGGCCTGCTACAACGTGCTCAAGCGGGCGAAGGCCCGGATTGACGACCCGGCGAACGCGGTCGAGCGCGAGCGGGTGCTGAATTTCATCGACGAGCCGTACGAGCGCGAGGTCCGGGTGGTCCATTACCTCGACGTGCTGAAGCGCGACATCGGCTGGGAGGCGGTGCAGGCCAAAGTGGCGAGGCCGCTGGCCGGGCTCAGGCTGGCCTCCTACTACGGTTGCCTGATGGTCCGGCCGGCGACGGTGCTGGAGTTCGACGACCCGGAGAACCCGCAGGTGATGGACGAGCTCGCCCGGGCGCTGGGCGCGGAGCCGGTGCGGTTCGATTTCAAGACCGAGTGTTGCGGCGGTTACCTCGTTGTGAACCGGAAGGACGTGGCTCGCGACTCCTCGGCCCGGGTGCTGGAGAACGCCCGGGCGTGGGGCGCGGACGCGGTCATCACCACCTGCCCGCTCTGCCAGTACAACCTCGACCGGCTGCGGCCGGCGGGAGAAGGACTGCCGGTGCTGTACTTCACCCAACTGCTCGCGTTAGCGCTCGGACTGGACCCGGCGGAGCTGGGCTTCGATAACTGCGCGGTCGACCCGCGGCCGATGCTGGCGGAGAAGGGGTTGCTGTGAGCGGAAGGGACAAATGGACCGGCAAGCCGAGGGGCGAGGAACAGGAAGTGGCAGGCCTCCCGGAGCAACCGGTCCGACCGGCGGTCGAAACTCAGCAGGAGACCAGGCCGGACGGGACGCCAGTGCACGCGCGAAATGCGGGTACACGATCCGCCTTGTCCGACAAACCGGTCATGTCCCCGATTTCCCGCAAGCCGCGGGTGGGAGTGTTCGTGTGTCATTGCGGCATCAACATCGCCGGGGTGGTAAAGGTGCCGGAGCTGGTCGAGCGGGCGAAGATGATGCCCGGCGTGGCAGTCGCGCGTGACTACCAGTATTGCTGCTCCGACCCGGGCCAGCAGATAATCCGCGACAGCATCAAGGCGGACCGGCTGGACCGGGTGGTGGTGGCCTGCTGTTCGCCGACCCTGCACGAGGCGACATTCCGCAAGGCGGGCGAGGAGGCCGGGCTCAATTACTACCAGACCGAAATCGCCAACATCCGCGAGCAGTGCGCGTGGGTCACTCGGGACCGGGACGAGGCAACCGACAAGGCGGAAGACATCGTCCGGCTGGCGCTGTCCCGGGCGACCCACGACGAGTCGCTGGTGCCGGTGGGCGTGACGGTCAAGAAGCGGGCGCTGGTCATCGGCGCGGGCATCGCCGGCATCCAGGCCGCGCTGGACATCGCCAACGCCGGGTACGAGGTGGTGCTGGTCGAGAGGCAGCCGTCCATCGGCGGGCACATGGCCCAACTCTCCGAGACATTCCCGACGCTGGATTGCTCGCAGTGCATCCTGACCCCGCGAACGGTCGAGACCGGCCGGCACCCGAACATCAAGCTCTACACTTATTCTGAAATCGCGGAGGTGTCGGGCTACATCGGCAACTTCAAGATCCGCATCCGGCAGAAGCCGCGCTACGTGGATTTCGACGCCTGCACCGGCTGCGGGCTGTGCATGGAGAAGTGTCCGGCCCGGGTCGAGTCCGATTTCGAGCGGGGGCTGGGCAAGCGCCGGGCGATCTACCGTTTACTGCCCCAGGCGGTGCCGAACCGGCCGGTGATTGACGCCGAGGCCTGCATCTACCTGACCAGGGGGAAGTGCGGGGTCTGCGCGAAGGTCTGCCCGACCAAGGCAATCCGCTACGATGATTCCGAGAAGTTCGTCGAGGAGGAGGTCGGTGCAATCGTGCTCGCGACCGGGTACGAGCTGTTCGACCACGAGCGGATGAACGCGTACGGTATCGGCCGGGTGCCGGACGTGATCGACGGGCTGGCTTTCGAGCGGCTGCTGTCCGCGTCCGGCCCGACCCAGGGCGAGGTGAAGCGGCCGAGCGACGGCAAGGTGCCGAAGAAGGTGGTTTTCATCCAGTGCGCGGGCTCGCGGGACCGCGAGCACGGCATGCCCTATTGCTCGAAGATCTGTTGCATGTACACCGCCAAGCAGGCGATTCTGTACAAGCACCGGGTCCACGACGGCGAGGCGACCATCTGCTACATCGACGTCCGCACCCCGGGCAAGGGCTTCGAGGAGTTCTACCAGCGGGCGACCGACGAGGGCACGACCTACCTGCGGGGCAAGGTGTCGAAGGTGTACCGGCAGGGCGACAAGGTGGTGGTCTGGGCCTCGGACACGCTCGCGGGCCGCAAGGTCGAGCTCGAGGCCGACCTGGTCGTGCTGGCGAGCGCGGTCATCGCGAACCCGGATGGCGTGGAGCTGGCGAAGCGGCTGAAGATGCAGGTTGATGCCCATGGTTTCCTGACCGAGGCCCACCCGAAGCTGCGGCCGGTCGAGACGCTGACCGGCGGGTTCTTTCTCGCGGGTTGCGGGCAGGGGCCGAAGGACATTCCCGAGACGGTTGCGCAGGCTTCCGCGGCGGCGGCGAAGGTGCTGGCGATGTTCGGGCAGGAGCAGATTTTCCACGCCCCGACGACCGCCTGCGTGGACGAGGACATCTGCGTCGGGTGCGGCAACTGCGAGCAGACCTGCGCCTACGGCGCGGTGAAGGTGGACAGCGGGCGCGGGGTGGCGGTGGTCAATGTCGCGCTCTGTGAGGGCTGCGGGGCCTGCTCGGTCGCCTGCCCGTCGGGCGCGATGAGCCACCGTAACTTCAGCAAGAAGAGCATCTATGAGATGACGGAAGAGGCGGTCGGATGAGCGAGAAACAACCGACCGGCGCGGTCCTTGTCATCGGTTCGGGCATCGGCGGCATCCAGAGTTCGCTGGAGCTGGCCGACGCCGGGTTCAAGGTCTACCTGCTCGACGAGAAGCCGTCCATCGGCGGCGTAATGTCGATGCTCGACAAGACCTTCCCGACCAACGACTGCTCGATGTGTATCCTGTCGCCGAAACTGGTCGGGACCGGCCGGCACCCGAATATCGAGCTGTTGATGTACTCGGAGTTCCTCGGGCTCGAGGGCGAGCCGGGGAGCTTCCGGGCTCGGATCCGGCGCAAGCCGCGGTTCGTGGACCTGGACAAGTGCACCGGCTGCGGCGACTGCGCCAAGGTCTGCCCGGTCGATGTGCCGGACAGCTACAACCAGGACATCTCGCTGCGCAAGGCGACCTACCGGCTGTTCCCGCAGGCGATTCCGAACGCGTTCACGATCGAGAAGAACGACCGGCGCGCGCCCTGCCGGCTGGCTTGCCCGGCCGGGGTCAATGCCCAGGGCTACGTCGCGCTGATCGCCCAGCGCAAGTTCAAGGAAGCCTACGAGCTGGTGCGGGAGCGGCTGCCGTTCCCGGGCGTCAGCGGCCGGGTCTGTCACCATCCCTGCGAGCAGAGCTGCAACCGCAAGGAGTACGAGGCGCCGGTCTCGATCCGGACGCTGAAGCGGTTCGTTTCTGACTACGTCCGGGAGCACGAGCTGGAGTACCCGGTCATTCCCGGGCCGGCGGCGGGGCGGCCGGAGAAGGTCGCGGTGGTCGGGGCCGGGCCGGCCGGGCTGACCTGCGCGCTCGACCTGCGGGCGAAGGGTTACCAGGTGACGGTGTTCGAGGCCGCGGAGAAGCCGGGCGGGATGATGCGGACCGGTATCCCCGACTACCGGCTGCCGGCCGCGGTGCTGGAGCGGGAAATCGCGGACATCGTCGGCACCGGGGTGGAACTGAAGACCGGGTCCCCGGTGCGGAACCGCAAGGAGCTGGACGCGCTGCTGAAGGACGGGTACAAGGCGGCGTTCCTCGGGTTCGGCTGCCAGGCGAGCCGGACGCTGAAGCTGGAGGGGATGGACCTGCCGGGCGTGCGGCTGGGGCTGGATTTCCTGCGCGAGGTCAACGAGGGTCGGGCGCCGAAGCTGGGCAGGCGGGTGGTGGTCATCGGCGGCGGCAATGTCGCGGTGGACGTCGCGCTGGCCGCCCGGCGCAGCGGGGCCGAGGACGTGACGATGGTCTGCCTCGAATGCCGGGAGGAGATGCCCGCGTTCGAGTACGAAATCAGCGAGGCGCTGGCGGAGGGCGTCAAGCTCGAGACGTCCTGGGGGCCGGAGAAGATTGTCGGCGAGTTTGGCCCGAAGGGCCAGTGCCCGCACGGCCGGGTGACCGGGCTCAGGGTCATCGAGTGCACCCGGGTGTTCGACGAGAACAAGCGCTTCAACCCGGAGTTCAACTCCTGTGTGGACCGGGTGGTGCCGGCCGACGAAGTCATCCTGGCGATCGGCGCCGCGGTCGCGGCGGACGGCTTCGACGGGTTCGAGCGCGGGCCGGGCGGGACGTTCAAGGCGGACCCGGTGACGCTGGCGACGAACGTGCCGGGCGTGTTCGCGGGCGGGGACATGGTGTCCGGGCCGGCCTCGGTCATCGAGGCGGTGGCCCACGGGCACGAGGCGGCGATATCGATCGACCGGCTCATCCGGGGCGAGGACCTGGCCGCGGGCCGGCCGGAGCGGAAGCCCGAGCCGGCAACGAAGGAAGACTCGGCCGGGTACCGGTGCGGGGTTGTCCCCCGCGAGCGTGCCGGGGAGCGGGCCATCCCGCTGGAGAACCGGCTCCGGGGTTACGAGGAGATCGAGCTCGGGTTCGACGAGGAAACCGCGGTGGCCGAGGCGCAGCGCTGCTTGAACTGCGGCATCTGCTCGGAGTGCTTCCAGTGCGTCGCGGCCTGCGAGGCCGAAGCGATCGACCATTCGATGACCGAGGTGGAGCAGGAAGTCGAAATCGGGGCGGTCGTGCTCGCCAGCGGGTTCAAGGAGTACAAGCCGACCGGCGACCACGGCTACGGCTACGGCCGCTATCCCAACGTCGTCACCAGCCTCGAGTTCGAGCGCATCCTGTCCGCGTCCGGGCCGTACGAGGGCCACGTCCGCCGGCCATCGGACGGGAAGCAGCCGAAGCGGGTGGCCTGGATCCAGTGCGTCGGCTCCCGCAACCAGGAACATTTCTACTGTTCCTCGGTCTGCTGCATGTACGCGACCAAGGAGGCGGTCATCGCCCGCGAGCATTGCGGCGGCGAACTGGACTGCCAGATCTACTTCATGGACATGCGCTGTTTCGGCAAGGACTTCGAGGCCTACTACCAGCGGGCGCAGAACGAGTACGGCATTGTCTACCGCCGGAGCAAGGTGAGCGCGCTCCGGCGCGACCAGGCGACCGAGGACCTGTTCATCAGCTTCGAGGACGAGGATGGCGTCCTGCGCGAGGAGCGCTACGATATGGTCGTGCTCTCGACCGCACTGACCGCGGACCCGCGGGCGGCCGAGCTCGCCCGCCGGGTCGGGCTCGAGGTTGATGCCCAGGGGTTCGTGCCGACCGATCCGCACGTGCCGATGCTCACCGCCCGGGAGGGCGTGTTCGTGTGCGGGGCGCTGTCGGAGCCCAAGGACATTCCCGAGACGGTCACCGAGGCGACCGGGGTCGCGGCGGTGGTCGGGTCGCTGCTGGCGCCGGCGCGCAACACGCTGGTCACGAAGAAGGAGTACCCGCCCGAGCGTGACGTCAGCCTGGAGGAGGCGCGCATCGGGGTCTTCGTCTGCAACTGCGGCATCAACATCGGCGGGGTTGTCAAGGTGCCGAGCGTCGTCGAGTACGCGAAGACCCTGCCGGGCGTAGTCTATGCCGAGGAGAATCTCTTCACCTGTTCGCAGGATACCCAGGAGAAGATATCCAAGACAATCCGGGAGCACGGCCTGAATCGGGTCATCGTCGCTTCCTGTACACCGCGGACCCACGAGCCGCTGTTCCAGGAGACGCTGGCCGAGGCGGGTCTGAACCCGCACCTGTTCACGATGGCCAACATCCGCGACCAGTGTTCCTGGGTGCACATGAAGGACCCGGAGTCGGCGACGCGGAAGTCAAACGAGCTGGTCCGGATGGCGGTTGCCAACGCCCGCCTGCTCCGGCCACTCTACTCGCGGCCGCAGGCGATTGTCCAGAAGGCGCTGGTCATCGGCGGCGGGCTGGCGGGTATGACCGCTGCGCTCGCCATCGCCGAGCAGGGGTTCGAGACCTTCCTGGTCGAGAAGCGGGACCGGCTCGGCGGACACCTGCGCAACCTGCGCTACGCGGTGACCGGCGAGAGCATCAGCGAGCTGCTGGCGGAGCTGGAGGGCCGGCTCCAGGCGACGCCCGGGGTCAGGGTCTTCACCGGTGCGGAGATCACCGACGTCACCGGCTACGTCGGCAACTACCGGACAACCGTGCTACAGCGCGACAGGCGGTTCGAGCTCGAGCACGGCGTGTTTATCGTCGCGACCGGGGCGGAGGAATACCGGCCGACCGAGTTCGGCTGCGGCGAGCGCAGCGGGGTGATGACCCAGACCGGGCTCGAGCGGCTGGTGGTTGACTCGCCCGAGAAGCTCGCCGGGCTCAAGGATGTGGTGATGATCCAGTGCGTCGGGTCGCGCGAGGACGCCCATCCCTGGTGCTCGCGGATCTGCTGCACCGAGGCGGTGAAGAACGCGCTCCGGCTGAAGCAGCTCGACCCGAAGCGGAATGTTTACATTCTCTACCGGGACATGCGCACCTACGGCTTCAAGGAAGGGCTGTACCACGCGGCGCGCGAGGCCGGGGTGGTGTTCATCCGGTTCGACGAGCAGCACCTGCCCGAGGTCACCGAGCTAGGTGGCCGGCTGCATGTCGCGGTGCGCGACCCGGTGCTCGGGGTCCGGCTCGGGATCGACGCCGACGCGCTGGTGCTGTCGGCCGGGGTCGTGCCGGCGCAGGACAACGAGAAGATCGCCCGGTTGCTGAAGGTGCCGATGAACCAGGACGGGTTCTTCCTCGAGGCGCACGTCAAGCTCCGGCCGGTGGATTTCACGACCCGGGGCGTGTTCATGGCCGGGATGGCCCACAGCCCGCGTCGGATCCCGGAGACGATCGCGATGGCCTACGCGGCCGCGGCCCGGGCCTGCTCGGTCATCAGCCACGAGGAACTGGCGACCGAGGCGGTGGTGGCGAAGGTCAACGAGCGCTGGTGCGTCGGCTGCGGGGTCTGCGAGGAAATCTGCCAGTACGAGGCGGTGAAGGTCAACCCGGAGACCGGCAAGTCGGCGGTGATGCCGGTGTTGTGCCAGGGCTGCGGGGCCTGCGCGATGGCCTGCCCGTCGAGCGCCATCGAGTTGGGCGGGTTCCGGGCGCGACAGATGATTTCGATGGTGGACGCGGCGCTGTGAGGACCGGGGAACAGACCGATCGGACCAATCCGAGACGCAGGAGGCTGAATGGCTGATTTCGAGCCCAGGATAGTCGGCTTTCTATGTAACTGGTGCACCTACGCAGGCGCGGACCTCGCCGGCACGTCGCGGATGCAGTACCCGCCGAACATGCGCCCGATCCGGGTTATGTGCTCGGGTTCGGTGGATTCGGTCTACCTTCTGCGCGCGCTGCTCGAGGGCGCGGACGGGGTGTTCATGGGCGGTTGCCATCCGGGCGACTGCCACTACGTCTCGGGCAACTACAAGGCGCGGCGGCGGATGGTGGCGTTCAAGAGCATCCTGCGCTCGGTCGGGCTCGACGAGGACCGGGTCTGGCTGCGCTGGATTTCCGCGGCCGAGGGTCGCAAGTTCGCGGACACGATGACCGCGATGACCGACGCGCTGAAGCAGAAGGGGCCGAGTCCCTTCCGCGAGCAGTGGGACGTGTGAGGCAGCGATGGGCATGCTCAAGGTGAAGGCGAAGAATCCCTCGCAGGCGCTGCGCGAGCTGTTTGCCGGCTGGTTGGAGGGGGGGCGGCTGTCGGCGATGCTGGTGCCGGTGATGGCGAAGTCCGGCGCCGCGACGCTGGCGTTGGTCAGCGACCCGGCGAAGCTGGCCGATGCCGCGCCACTGCTGCCGGCGATGGCGGTCAACGCCGCGTCGGTGGTCCACGACATCGCCAAGCAGGCGGGCGATGCAGGTAAGGTCGGGCTCTTGCTGCGGCCCTGCGAGTTGCGGGCGGTGGTCGAGCTCATCAAGCTGCGGCAGGTCGACGCCGAGGCGGTGGTGCTGGTGGGTATCGACTGCCCGGGCACCTACAAGGCGGCCGGGTTTCGCGAAACCCGGACAGAAGGCGAAGAGTTTGATAACGACCACATCCGCAGGCAGCGGGACTACTATGACAGCCCGAACTTGCGCACCGCCTGCCAGGTGTGTGAGTTCTCCAGCCCGCCGGCATTCGATGTCGCCATCGGATTCCTAGGACTGAACCCGGACAAGGAGCTGTGGCTGGAGGCCGCTACCGACAAGGGCCGGGCGCTGCTTGAGGGCGTCGAGACGGCGGGTGAAGAGCCGGCGGCGCGCCGGGAGTACCTGAAGGAGCTTGCCGGCAGGCGGTTGAAGAAGGCGGCGGCACGCATCGAGGAGCTGGACAAGGCGATGATGGGTCCGGAGAAGCTCGTCAGCTACTTCGCCGACTGCATCAACTGCCACAACTGCATGCGGGTCTGCCCGGTCTGCTACTGCCACGAGTGCTTCTTTGACTCGGACACCTTCAAGCGCGGGCTGGATGAGCACGTCCGGACCGCGAAGCGCAAGGGGCTGACCCGGATGCCGTCGGAGACGCTGTTGTTCCACCTGACGCGGATGAACCACATGATGGCTTCCTGCGTTGCCTGTGGCATCTGCGAAGATTCCTGCCCGGCCGGTGTCGGGCTCCTGTCGCTGTTCAGGAAGGTGTCTCGCAACGTCCAGGCCGAGTTCGACTATGTCTCGGGCCGGAGCCTCGAAGAACCTCTGCCGCTGGTGGCGTTCCGCGAGGACGAGTTCCAGGCGGTCGGCGAGAGCGAGTAATGGCGGAGCGGGAAGTCCTGGTCAGCCAACTCGACGGCGAGTTCAAGTTCCGTATCGCCGAGAAGATGGGCAACCGGGACTTCATGCACTGCCTGGCCTGCGGTTCATGTTCGGCCTCCTGCCCGGTGCGCAGGCTCGACGAGAAGTACAACCCGCGGCGCATCATCCGGATGGCGATACTCGGGATGAGGGACGAGGTCTACCGGTCGGAGTTCGTCTGGATGTGTTCCTACCACTCGACCTGCCTCAAGCGCTGCCCGCAGGGCGTGAACATCGGCGCGGTCGCGGATGCGGTCGCCCGGCTTGCGGAGGAGACCAGGCGACTCGAGGCGACGCGGGCAGACATCACCGACGCGGCGGAGTTCGACCGTGAGTTCAAGCGCCGGGTGATGGCGGAGCTGCCCGAGGTCGGGCGCTGTTTCACCTGCGGTTCCTGCACCGCGGTCTGCCCGGAGCAGCTCTTCGACCCGACGAAGGACCCGCGGCGGTTCATCCGGCTCGTCAACATGGGCCTGCGCGACGAGGCGCTGGCCGACGAGTTCAAGGACATATGCGCGACTCACTACCGTTGCCTGTCGCGCTGCCCGCAGGGCGTGCAGATCAGCCAGATAATGAACGCCATCAAGGAGCTTGCGGCCGAGGATGGCCACTCTTACCCGGAAAGCCTGGCGGCGCTGGAGAAGGCGGATCAGTGAGCGACAAGGGCCAGGCGGCGACGTCGCCGCTATCCGGCGCGGTGCTGGTCGTCGGCGGCGGCATCGGCGGCGTCCAGACCGCGCTTGACCTCGCCGACTCGGGCTACAAGGTCTACCTCGTTGAGAAGCAGGCGGGCATCGGCGGCGTGATGGCGATGCTCGACAAGACTTTCCCGACCAACGACTGCTCGATGTGCATCCTGTCGCCGAAGTTGGTCGCGGCGGCGCGGCACCACAACATCGAACTCCTGACGCTGACCGAGGTCCTCGGCATCGAGGGGCAGGCGGGTGACTTCACCGTACGGCTCAAGCGACATGCCCGCTACGTCGACCTCGACAAGTGCACAGGTTGCGGCGACTGCCTCGCGAAGTGCCCGGTCAAGCTGCCGAACGACTTCGAGGGCGGGCTGGCCGAGCGTCGGGCAATCTATCGGCTCTACGCCCAGGCGGTGCCGAACGCGCCAATGATCGATGCGAAGCACTGCCTGAAACTGACCCGCGACAAGTGCGGCGCCTGCGCCAAGAACTGCAAGGCCGGCGCCATCGACTACTCCCAGCAGGACGAGGAGCTGGCCGTCCGCGTCGGCGCGGTCGTCGTCGCGGCGGGCTCGCAGGTTGCGCCGACCGACCTGCGGCGCGAGTACGGCCACGGCCGTTACCCGAACGTCGTCACCAGCCTCGAGTTCGAGCGCATCCTCTCGGCATCGGGGCCGTATTCCGGGCACATCCAGCGGCCCGGCGACGGCAAGGCGCCGGAGCGAATCGCCTGGCTGCAGTGCGTCGGGTCACGCGACGAGTCGGTCGAGAAGGGCTACTGCTCGGCGATGTGCTGCATGTATGCGGTCAAGGAAGCGGTCATCGCCAGGGAGCACGTCAGCGCAATCGAGCCGACGATATTCTACATGGACATGCGTTCGTACGGCAAGGATTTTGACCGCTACGTCGAGCGGGCGGAGCGGCAGTACGGGGTTCGGCTGGTCCGGGCGCGGGTGCCGGAAATCAGGGAGGACCCGGCGACGCGCGATCTCATTGTCCGCTACGCCGGCGACGCGGGCGCGGGCGCCGAGCGGTTCGACATGGTGGTGCTGTCCTGCGGGCTGGTGCCGCCGCCGGAGCTGGTCGAGCTGGGCCGGCGGCTCGACATTGAGCTCGACCGGTACGGCTTCGCGGCCGGCGACAACTGGAACCCGGTCGGCACGTCGCGCGAGGGCATCAGCGTCGCCGGCAGCTTCCAGGCGCCGATGGCCATTCCTGAGACGGTGACCGGGGCATCGGGCGCGGCGGCGAACGCCGAGTCAGTGCTCGCCGCGGCCCGCGGCAGCGAGACGATTGTCGAGGAGCAGCCGCCCGAGCACAATGTCGCGGGCGAGCCGCCGCGGGTCGGGGCGTTCATCTGCCACTGCGGCATCAACATCGGCGGCGTGGTCAATGTGCCGGCGGTGGTCGAGTACGCCAAGACGCTGCCGTTTGTCGTCTACGCCGACGAGAACCTCTACTCCTGCTCGGGCGATACCCAGGAGCGGCTCAAGGACATCATCCGGGAGCAGAGGCTCAACCGGGTGATGGTCGCTTCGTGCTCGCCCCGGACGCACGAGCCGCTGTTCCAGGCGACGCTGGCCGAGGCGGGTTTGAACCCGCATCTCTTCGCGATGGCCAATATTCGGGACCAGTGCTCGTGGGTGCACATGAAGGAGCCCGAACTGGCGACGGCCAAGGCCAAGGAGCTCGTCCGGGGTGCGATTGCCCGGGTCGTGCGCCAGGTTCCGCTGCCCAGGGTTGAGCTGCCGGTCAAGAAGGCGGCGTTGGTACTGGGCGGCGGCATCGCCGGGCTGACCGCCGCGCTGGCAATCGCCGACGAGGGTTTCGACGTCTGCCTGCTCGAGCGCGAGGCCGAACTGGGCGGCCAGGCGCTTGCGATATTCACCACCGCCGAGGGCGACGATGTCCGCGCCCGGCTCAGGGCGATCATCGAGCAGGTGCGGCAGCACCCGCGCATCACTGTCCACTCGAGCGTGGCGCTCGACCGCATCGACGGATTCGTCGGCAACTACCGGACGACTTTCCACGTCCGCGGGGCGGACAAACCGATGGAGTATGAGCATGGCGTGGTCGTTGTCGCGACCGGGGCCGAGTACCGCGAGCCAACCGAGTACCATCACGGCGAGAGCGACCGGATCATTACCCAGCGTGAGCTGGAGAAGATGATTGCTGAATGCAAATTGCAGAATGCAGACTGCAGAATGTCCGCTTCTTCCGGTTCTGAAACCTGCAATCTGAAACCTGCAATCTGCAATGGTCCCTGCTCTTCCGTGGTGATGGTCCAGTGCGTCGGGTCGCGCGAGCCGGAGCGGCCCTGGTGCTCGCGGATCTGCTGCGCCGAGGCGGTCAAGAACGCCGTAGCGCTGAAGGAGCTCGACCCGGGCACCGACGTCTTCGTGCTTTACCGGGACATCCGGACTTACGGCCTGCGCGAGGAGCACTACCGCCGGGCGCGCGAGCTGGGAGTTGTCTTCATCCGGTTCACCCCCGACGAGAAGCCCGAGGTCACGGTCGAGGACGGCCGGCCGGTCGTGGTGGCGCGCGACCCGGTGCTCGGCCGCAGCATCAGGTTCCGGCCGGACCTCTTGGTCTTGAGCACCGGCATCGTGCCGAGAGCCGGTGCGAAGGAACTGGCGATGATGCTCAAGGTGCCGCTCAATGCGGACGGTTTCTTCCTCGAGGCGCACATGAAGCTCCGGCCGGTGGACTTCGCGACCGAGGGCGTGTTCATGGCCGGGCTGGCGCACTTCCCGAAGTTCATCGACGAGGCGGTGGCCCAGGCGCGGGCCGCGGCGGGCCGGGCGGCGACGATTCTCAGCCGCGACACGCTTGATGCCGAGGCGACGGTCGCGCACGTCGACCGCGAGCGCTGCACCGCCTGCCGGATGTGTGAGACGCTCTGCGCCTACCGGGCGATTGAGGTCAAGGTCGTCAACGAGACCTTCGGCACGCGGGCGGCGGTGGTCAACGAGGCGCTGTGCAAGGGCTGCGGTGCCTGCGCGGCCAACTGCCGGTGCTCGGCGATCGACATCCGCGGCTTCACCAGCGAGAATATCTGCCGCGAGATCGTCGCGTTGCTGGATTAGCCCGGCCGGGCCTGTCGCCTTGTCTTTCACTCCGCAGCGCTGCCGGGCGTTTCTTGACTTGGCCGGGGCCGTTTCTATCCTCTGTGACTTCACTATTGTGGACGATAACGCGCGCAGACTCATCCGGCAGATCGAGGAACTCAGCGGCGAGGACATCGCGGTCTGCTTCCAGTGCGGCCAGTGCACCGGCGGCTGCCCGGTCGCCGACGAGATGGACCCGAAGCCGCGCGAGGCGATGCTGTTCCTGCAGCTCGGTCTGCCCGAGCAGGTCATCAACTCGCGGGGCATCTGGCTCTGCGCGAGCTGCCTGACCTGCGGCACCCGCTGTCCGCGCCGGGTCGATTACGCGAAGATCGCCGAGGCCTGCCGGGCGATACTCCTGCGCGGCAAGCGCAGCGAGTTCGACCCGGACAGCGCCATCCCGGAGGAGCTCGAGGAAGTGCCGCAACAGGCGTTCATCGCCGCCTACCGCAAATTCGCCGGGTAGCGCGTGAAGCAGCTCAGCTATTACCCGGGTTGCACCCTCCACACCAAGGCGAAGTCGCTGGACGAGGTCGCGCGCAGGGTCGCGCTGAAGCTCGATATCGAGCTGGTCGAGATGCCGGCCTGGACCTGCTGTGGCGCGATCTACAACACCAACACCGACGACCTCGCGTCCCAGCTCGGCCCGGTGCGCAATCTGGCCCGGGCGAGCCAGCTCGGCGACCGGCTGGTGACACTGTGCGCGGCGTGCTACAACGTCCTCAAGCGGGCGCGGGTCGCGCTCGAGGACGAGAAGGACGAGCGGACCGGCCGGCGACTGCTCGACTTCATCGACGAGGAGTACCGGCCCGGCCTGCGGGTCGTTCACTATCTCGAGGTGCTGAGGGACGACGTCGGCTGGGAGGCAATCAAGGCCCGCGCCGGGCGGTCGCTTGACGGGCTCCGGGTCGCGTCGTACTACGGCTGCCTGATGTCGCGGCCGCGGGCGGTGATGGAGCTCGGCGACGCGACCGACCCGCACGTGCTCGACGACCTGATGGCGGCAATCGGGGCCGAGCCGGTGCCGTTCGACTTCAAGACCAAGTGCTGCGGCGGCTACCTGGTCGTGAGCCGGCGCGAGGTGGCCGAGAACTGCTCGCGCCGGGTGGTCGAGAACGCCCGCGAGGCCGGGGCGGAGGTGATGACAACGAGCTGCCCGCTTTGTCATTACAACATCGACGCGCTCCAGAGCGACATCGCGGCGCGCGAGAAGAAGTTCAAGCCGATCCCGATTCTCTACTTCCCGAAGCTCGTCGGGCTCGCGCTCGGCATGCCCGCCGGCGAGCTCGCGCTCGACTACGGCAAGATTGACCCGCGGCCGGCGTTGCGGGCGCGGGGTCTGATTGAATGACAAGAAGAGACTTACCCGGTAAGGAGGCGCAGTGGCGGAGAAGCTGAAGCTCGGGCTCTACTGGGCGGCATCGTGCGGCGGCTGTGAAATCGCGATGCTCGACACCAACGAGAAGATCCTTGACATCGTCGCCGCGGCCGACATCCTGCTCTGGCCGGTGGCGATGGATACCAAGAAGGCGGACGTCGAGGCCTGGCCGGACAAGCACCTCGACCTGTGCCTGTTCAATGGCTCGGTGCGCACCTCCGAGCAGGAGGAATGGGCGCACCTGCTGCGCCGGAAGGCGAAGACGCTGGTCGCGTTCGGCTCCTGCGCGCACCACGGCTGTATTCCCGGGCTGGCCAACCTCAACAGCCGGGACGAGGTGTTCAGGACCGCCTACCACGACGAGCCCTCGCTCGACGAATCGAAAGGCACCGAGCCGCGGACGAGCTTCGCGGCGCCCGAGGGCGAGCTGACCCTGCCGAAGTTCTACGACGGGGTCTACCCGCTCGACCGGGTGGTGGACGTCGACTACTACCTGCCCGGCTGCCCTCCGCCGGTGCCGGTCATCCTCGCCGCGTTCGAGGCGGTTGTCGCGGGCAGGCTCCCGGAGAAGGGCACGGTGCTCGCGCCGGTCAAGGCGCTCTGCGACACCTGCCCCCGGAACAGCACCCTGCCCAAGAAGATGCCGGACATCAAGCGGCCGTGGGAGATTGCCGCGAATCCGGAGGAGTGTTTCCTCGCTCAGGGCCTGATCTGCATGGGCCCGGCGACGCGGTCCGGCTGCGAGTCGCGCTGCATCAACGGCAACTGGCCCTGCACCGGCTGTCTGGGCCCGACGCCGGAGGTGAAGGACCAGGGCGCGAAGATGATATCCGCGCTGGCGGCCATCCTTCGGGTGGACGACGAGAGCATGATGACCGACGAGGAGACCCGGAAACTGCTGGCGAAGGTCAAGGACCCGGTCGGGACGTTCTACATGTACGGGCTGGCCAGCGCGACCATCAACCGGAAGAGGAAGGCGGCAGGCGAAGGCCAGGAGGCCAATGTCCAGGGCGCGGAAGCGGGAAAGGGGAAGTAATGAGCAGGCGCATCACGATTGACCCGATTACCCGGCTCGAGGGCCACGGCAAGATCGAGATTTTCCTCGACGACAAGGGCGATGTCGCCAACGCCTACCTGCAGGTACCGGAACTGCGCGGGTTCGAGCGGTTCTGCGTCGGCCGCAAGGCCGAGGACATGCCCCAGCTCACCAGCCGGATCTGCGGGGTCTGCCCGGTGGCGCACCACTACGCCTCGACCAAGGCACTCGACATGGCGTTCGGGGTCGAGCCGACGCCGACCGCGCGTAAGCTCCGCGACCTGATCTACGCCGGCTACATCATCTACGACCACATCCTGCACTTCTACTTCCTCGGCGGGCCGGACTTCGTCGTCGGGCCGGACGCGCCGAAAGAGAAGCGCAACATCCTCGGCGTCATCGAGAAAGTCGGCCTCGACGTCGCGAAGGAGGTCATCAAGCACCGGGCCTACGGGCAGAAGATAACCGAGCTGCTCGGCGGCAAGCCGACCCACCCGGTCTCAGGCGTGCCCGGCGGGCAGACCAAGACGCTGAGCGAGGAAGAGCGGGCGGAAATCGAGCGGATGGCCCGGTCCTGTATCGGGTTCGCGGAGTTCACGCTTAGGCTCTTCGCGGACCTGGTGCTCGGCAACCGGGACTACATGAAACTGGTCACCGACCCGGCGCTCGGGCTGGCGACCTACAACATGGGCCTGGTGGACGAGAACAACCGCGTCAACTTCTACGACGGGCAGGTCCGGGTGACCGCGCCGGACGGTAGTGAGTTCCTCAAGTTCCCGGCGCGGGACTACCTCCAGCACATCGCCGAGCACGTGCTCGAGTGGAACTACGTCAAGATCCCGTACCTCAAGGCTGTCGGCTACCAGGGCCTGACCGACGGGCCGGAGTCGGGCATCTACCGGGTCGGGCCACTGGGGCGGCTCAACGCCGCGGACGGGATGGCGACGCCGAAGGCGCAGGAGCACTACGAGAAGCTCTACGCCAGCTTCAAGACGAAACCGGTCAACTCGACGCTGGCGTTCCACTGGGCGCGGCTGGTCGAACTGCTCTATGTCTCGGAGTTAGCGCTCCAGCTCGCGTCCGACAAGAGCATCACCGGCACCGACATCCGTAACATGAACTACGCGATGCAGGAAGAGGGCATCGGGGTGGTCGAGGCGGCGCGCGGCACGCTCTTCCACCACTACTGGCTGGACGACGACCGGTTGGTCAAGAAGGTCAACCTGATCGTCGCCTCGACCAACAACATGGGCCCGATCTGCATGAGCGTGCGCGACGCGGCGAAGAAGCTGGTGCGCAAGGGCAAGGCGGACGACGGCCTGCTCAACACGGTCGAGATGTTCTTCCGGGCTTACGACCCCTGCTTCGCCTGCGCCAGCCACCTGCTCGGCCGGGCGGCGCTCGAGGTCAGCCTGCGGCGGCAGGACGGCACGCTGGTCGAGAAGCTCAGCAACACTCCCTGACCGAGCCGCGTGAGAGCCGAAGCCCCGCCTTCGAGCGGGGCTTCGCGGTCGTCGACAATGCCGGCGAGGCGGGCTACCCGTTTGCGGTGTTCCAGAACCGGCTCGTGGGCGACACGGCGCTGCCGCTCGTCCACGTCGTCCACAGCGACGCTCCGCAGGCGAACTACTACGAGGTCGGCTACGCGGTCCGCAACCTCAAGGCCGGGGGCGGCGGCCAGCAGTCGGGCGGGAGCGCGGGGCCGTTCGTCCGGCCCGAGCTCTCGGTCTGCCGGCCGAACCCGTTCTCGCGGCAGACGCAGATTCGGTACCAGATCGGGCGCGAGGGCGAGGTGCTGCTGCGGGTGTACGACGCGGGCGGCCGGCTGGTGCGGACGCTTTCGAGCGGGCGGCAGAAGCCCGGGGCGTACGTGGTGACCTGGGACGGGAGCGACGGGCA
>JAWOHE010000082.1:0-30206 GCA_046485285.1 bacterium | reverse complement strand
AGTCGGTCCAGACCAGATGGGCCGTCCCCCGGGAATCCACCGCGATTGAAGGGTCCTCGCTCCGGCCCGGGCTGTTCGAAACGTTCACCGGCTCCAGGAGCGGCGGCTCCTCCTGGAACCACCCGCACTTCCCGCCCAAGGCCAGGCACATCAGCCCGGCCAGGACCAGGACCTGAGTTTTGCGGACAACTGCACCCCTTCTCAATCAACGCCTCCCTTCAGCGCCGACCGGCCCGGGCGCAGTGAGTCCGGGCCGCTGCTCCGACATCCGGGCCGCGACCAAGCTCCGCCCCCTCACCTTCTGTCCCTCTCCCACCGGGAGAGGGAAGGATGAGGGCCACAGGTACAGCGCGTTCCTCATCGGCTCCTTCCTTCGCAGCCGCGTTTCCGGCTGCTCGGCAGACCGGGCACCACAGGCTGCCGTTCCTACCACTACCCGGCGGTGCCTGCCGACACCCCGGCACTCCATCCCATCTGTTCGGCACCAGCATAGTCCGCTGCGCCGGTCCGTCAAGCCGAAACCGCCCACCCGGCAGGATTCGGCCTGGGCGGCCTGCAGTCAAGCAGGCGGCGCCGGGGAAGCAGGGCTCCAGCGCCCGGCTCCCGGCACCGCGTGCGGTCAGCCGTCCGGCGTATCCCCACCCGCACTCCCCCAGCCGCTACCCCTACCGTTCCCCCAGCCGTATGCCCTACCGTTCCCCTAACCGTTACCCCTACCGTAGGCCCTACGGCTACCCCTACCGTTCCCCCTACCGTAGGGCTAACGGTTACCCCAACGGTAGGGCTAACCGTTCCCCCTACCGTACCCCCTACCGTTCCCCCTACGGTACCCCCTACGGTAGGGGGTACGGTAGGGGGTATGGGGGAGGGGGTAAATTCGGAGGTGAATGAAGTGCTGGCTTTTCAATCGATTATGACGATTTAGCGATTGATCGGGTCGTTAGTTTCTACTAACATAGGTTACGGATAGTAAAGCGAAGGTGGCGGGCTTTGGACCGGGATAGACGGTTGCGCCGGGTGTGGCGTTACGAGGGTTGCGGCTTCGGGCCGGGCTGAGCCTCGTCGAGCTGGCGCACCTGAGGGGCCGCGGGCCTGGCTTCCATTCGCATCTCAGCCGGCTTGAGCGCGGCCGGGTGGGGCGCCCGACGCCGGGGCTGGTTGCCGGGCGGCGTTCGGGGAGCTTGCGCCGGGGCTGGACCGGCACGCCGGCGGTCGGTGCCGGAGGACCGGGTCCTTGTGACTGCGACAGCCGGGCGCGGTGGGCGCGGGCAATCGGTTGAGTTGCGAAGCCGCGGGCCGGTTTCGTTCCCTGCGGACTGACGATTCGGCGTCAGACTTCCGGCCCGGCGGCCGGGCTTGATTCGCGGCCGCCCCCCGGGTATCTTGTCAGGACGCCACGAGCGGCACAAAGCACCGGTATGATTGAGCAACATCCTGACCTGCACCGCCACGACGCCGTCGTCATCGGCGGCGGGCTCGCCGGCCTGCGCGCGGCGCTCGCCCTGCTCGAAGCCGGCCGCGACGTCGTCCTGCTGACCAAGGTCCATCCCCTGCGCTCGCACTCGGTTGCCGCCCAGGGTGGGGTCAACGCCGCGCTCGCCAACGCCCCGGACGGCCGCGACGACACCCCGGCCCGGCACGCCTTCGACACCGTCAAGGGCTCCGACTTCCTCGCCGACCAGGACGCGGTCTGGACGATGTGCGCCGAGGCCCCGGCCGCGGTCCGCGAGCTCGAACACTGGGGCACGGTCTTCTCGCGCTTCGCCGACGGCCGCATCGCCCAGCGGCCCTTCGGCGGCGCCGGCTTCCCGCGGACCTGCTACGCCGCCGACCGCACCGGCCACAACCTGCTCCACACCGTCTATGAGCAGGCGGCCGCCCGCGGGCTCCGGGTGTGCGAGGAGCTCCTCGTCACCGCGCTCGCTGTCGCCGGCGGCCGCGTCTGCGGCTGCGTCGCGCTCGACATCGCCGGCGGCACGCTCCACGGCTTCGCCGCCCCGGCCACGGTCATTGCCACCGGCGGCTACGGCCGGCTCTTCGCCCGCTCGACCAACGCACTCATCAACACCGGCGACGGCGCGGCGCTCGCGCTCGCCGCTGGCTGCCCGCTCGAGGATATGGAGTTCGTCCAGTTCCACCCGACCACGCTCTTCGGCTCGAACATCCTGATTTCCGAGGGCGCGCGCGGCGAGGGCGGCCTGCTCTACAACCGCATCGGCGAGCGGTTCATGAAGGACTACGCCGTGAAGGCGATGGAGCTCGCCCCCCGCGACATCGTCGCCCGCGCCATCCAGACCGAGGTCGAGGCCGGCCGCGGCTTCGAGAACGAGTACGTCCACCTCGACCTCACCCACCTCGGCGCCGGGCGCATCGAGGAGCGCCTGCCCGGCATCCGGCTCATCGCCCGCGACTTCGCCGGCATCGACCCGGTCGAGAACCCCCTGCCGGTCCAGCCCGGCCAGCACTACTCGATGGGTGGCGTCCCGGCCGGCATCGACGGCGCCACGCCGCTCCCCGGGCTCCACGCCTGCGGCGAGGCGGCCTGCGTCTCGGTCCACGGCGCCAACCGGCTCGGCGGCAACTCCCTGCTTGAGACGCTCGTTTTCGGGCGGCTCTGCGGCACCGGCCTCGGCGCCGCGCTCGATGCCCTGCCCGCGCCCGACGAGGCCGCGGTCCGCGACCTCCTCGCGCGAGAGACCGGCCGGGTCGGGCGGCTCGTCGGCCGCGGCCGGGGCGAGAGCCCGGCCGTCCTCCGCTCCGAGCTCGAGCGCCTGATGTTCGACCACTTCGGCGTCTTCCGCGACGGGCCGGCGATGCACCGGGGCGTCGAGCGGCTCGCCGGGCTCGAGGCGCGCGCCGGCGACCTCGCGGTCGGCGCGCCCGGCCGCCGGTTCAACTACGCGCTCGTCCGCGCGCTCGAACTCGAGTTCCTGCTCGCGCTCGCGCCCGCGGTCGCGCTCGGCGCGCTCGCCCGCGAGGAGAGCCGCGGTGCCCACGCCCGGCGCGACTTCCCAGCCCGCGACGACGAACGGTTCCTCAAACACACCTTCGCCTTCCGGCGCGCCAGCGGTGTCGAGCTCGAGTACCGCGACGTCGGGCTCGGCCGGTTCCCGGTCCGGGAGAGGCAGTACTGATGGTCGTCAAGGTCCGCCGCTACGACCCGGAGACGAACGCCGCCCGGCTCGATACCTTCACGCTCGAGCCCGAGCCGGGGATGACCGTGCTCGGCGCGCTCTTCCGCATCCAGGAGCGACTAGACCCGACGCTGAGCTTCCGCTACTCCTGCCGGGGCGCGGTCTGCGGCTCCTGCGCGATGCTCATCAACAAGGTCCCGTGCCTCGCCTGCCGGACCCAGGTCACGGCGCTGGCCGGCGGCGAGGTCCTCGTCGAGCCCCTGCCCGACCTGCCGGTGCTCAAGGACCTCGTCGTCGACATGACCCGGTTCTTCGACCACTGGCGGGCGGTCGAACCGGCGCTCAAGCCCGCCGCGCCGGCGCCCGGGCGCGAGTACCCGATGACGCCGGCCGAGGTCGCGAAGCTCGAGCCCTACACCAACTGCATCCTCTGCGCCGCCTGCTACGCCGCCTGCCCGGTCAATGGCGAGCGGGCCGACTACCTCGGCCCGGCCGCGCTCGCCCGGCTCTGGCGCTTCTGCCTCGACCCCCGCGAGGGCAATGGCGACGCGCGCCTGCTCATCGCCGACCGGCCGGAAGGCTGGTGGGCGTGCCGTTTCCACGCCAACTGCCGGGAAGTCTGCCCGCGTGGCGTGCCGCCCAACCTCGCCATCGGCCAGGCCCGGGCCCGGCTCGCCAGGCTCGGCCGGAAGCCGCCCGCCGGGGCCGGAGCGGACTGATGCCGCGCATCGAACGGGACGCGCTCGGCCCGCTTGAGCTTCCCGACGCCGCGCTCTACGGCGTCCAGACCCTGCGCGCGGTCGGCAACTTCCCGGTCTCCGGCCGCGGCGCGCGGCCGGGCCTCGTCCGCGCCTACGCGACGCTCAAGCTCGCCGCCTGCCGGGCCAACGTCGCCCTCGGCGCGCTCGACCCGGTGCGCGGCGAGGCGATTGCCCGCGCCGCCGAAGAAGTCCGCGCCGGCGACCACGCCGACCAGTTCCCGGTTGACCCCTACCAGGCCGGCGCCGGGACGTCGCTGAACATGAACCTGAACGAGGTCATCGCCAACCGCGCGCTCGGACTCCTCGGCCGGCCGCGTGGCGACCACGCCTTCCTGTCACCCAACGACCACGTCAACCTCGGCCAGAGTTCGAACGACACCTTTCCGACCGCGGTCCACCTCGCCCTGCTCGCCGGCTCCGCACCCCTGCTCGACGCGCTCGATGCCCTCGCCGCCGCGCTCGAACGCAAGGCGCGTGAGTTCGCGGCCGTGGTCAAGGCCGGCCGCACCCACCTGAACGACGCCCTTCCCGTCACCCTCGGCGACGAGTTCCGCGCCTGGGCGGTCGCGGTCGAGCGGGCTGCGGCGCGCCTCCGCGAGCGCCGCGACGGCCTGCGCGAGCTGGCAATCGGCGGCACCGCGGTCGGGACCGGCGCGGGCGCGGCACCGGGGTTCCGCGACGCCGTCATCGCCCGGCTCACCGGCCTCACCGGCGAGGAACTGCGGCCCGCGCGCGACCCGTTCGAGGCGCTCCAGAGCCGCGCCCTGCTCGCCGCGCTCTCGTCGAGCCTCAAGGAACTCGCGCTCGAGCTCGTCCGGGCCGGCAACGACCTGCGCCTGCTCGCCTCCGGCCCGACCGCCGGGCTGGCGGAAATCCGGCTCCCCGCGGTCCAGCCCGGCAGCTCGATAATGCCCGGCAAGGTCAACCCCTCGCTCGCCGAGTGCCTCGCGATGGTCTGCTTCCGGGTCGTGGGCAACGACACCGCGGTCGCGCTCGCGGTCCAGGCCGGCCAGCTCGAGCTCAACGTGATGACCCCGCTCATTGCCGAGTGCCTGCTCGAATCGGTCGAGCTGCTCGCCAGCTTCCTGCCGGTGTTCACCGCCCGGTGCGTCGCCGGCATCGAGGCGGACGCCGCGCGCTGCCGGGCCGGCCTCGCCCTCAACCCGGCGCTCGTCACCCTGCTCGTGCCGCGCATCGGCCACCTCGCCGCGGCCGCGCTCTACGACGAGGCGCTCGCCCGCGGTGCCGGCGTCGCCGAACTCGCGGTCGAGAAGGGAATCCTGACTGCGGCCGAAGCCGGGACACTGCTCCACCCGCCCGCGGCCGACCGCTGATCCGACCCGCCGGCGGCTACTCGTACATCGAGCCGATACCCGGCCTCTGACCTTGCCGCGACCGGCGCACCACCGCCTCGACGCGGCGCCGGCGGGTGTCATCGGTCTTTGCCGCCAAGACCCAGCCGGCATACATCCGCCGGTAGGATGGCGCGAACGCCCGGAATCCGGCAAACGCCTCCGGGTCGGCCCGGAGCGCGGCGAGCAGGACCGGCGGCACTGCCGACGCGCGGGCAACGGACCGGCTCCCCGCCCAGCGCCCGTCCCGCTTCGCGGCGCGCACCGCGGCCAGCCCTGCCGGGGCCATCCGCCCGGCCCGGGTGAGCTTCCGCACCCGGCGTTTGTTCGCCTCGGACCAGGTGCTGTTCTTCCGGCGCGGCGTCCAGCGCTGCCGGAACCGGTCCTCGTCCACCGCGTTCACGCGGCCGTCAATCCAGCCGAAGCAGAGCGCCTCGTCCAGCGCCTCGCGGTAGCGCAACCCGACGCGCCGGGCGCCCGTCTTGTACAGGTACACCCACTCGCCGTCCGACCGGTCGTGGTTCCGCGCCAGCCAGCGGCGCCAGCCGGCCGCGTCCGGGAAGTCGAGCGACGGTCGCTCAGTCGCCAACTACCACCCTGCCGGTCGCGTCCGCGCCCCGGATGAAGTACACCCCCGGCGCGACCGCGCGGCCTGCCCCGTCGGTCCCGTCCCAGACGAACTCGCCGTCCCGGTCCGCAACCGCCCGCACCAGCCTGCCGCCGGCGTCGTGCACCGCCACCGGCGCGCTCCCGCCCGCCCGGATCCGGAACGGCCCGCGCCCGACCGTCGGCCGGACGCTGAACCAAGCCCGCGCGCCCGCTCCCCCGGCGAGCCCGACCTGCGGCGACGCACCGGACAGCTTCGCCATCGTCGCAACCAGCGCCTTGACGACCTCCGCGTGCATCGGCAGGTTGTTGGTCCCGCAATTGGCGTAGTGGAGCGGGCCGATCGTGTCGCCGATGGTGTGGTAGGTCGGCGTGCGGTCGTGGTACCCGCCCCGGATTGCCGGGAAGCCGTACTTCCAGAACGAGTAGTGGTCCGAGCGGGCCTCGGGCGTGCGCTCGATCGTCGCGTAGTGCTTGAGGTCGGTGAACGTGTCCGCCTGCGCCCGGAAAAACTCGACGAACGCCTCCGAGTTCGGCGGGTTGCTCGCGCCGTAGATGACAATCGTGTCCTTGTCCTCGCGCGCATAGGAAATCATGTCGAAGTTCACCGCCAGCCGGATCGAGTCGCCCCGGTCCCGCGCCCGCCGCGCCATCGAGTCCGAGCCGACCAGCCCCTGCTCCTCGCCCGCGAACCCGACCAGCAGCAGGCTCGTCTCGACCTCGATGTCCGCCAGCACCCTCGCCAGTTCGAGCACCGCCGCGACGCCCGAGCCGTTGTCCTCGCACCCGGGCGTGTTGTTCGCGGTGTCCGGCGAGGTCGCGTCAACGTGGGCGCAGACGACGTAGTACCGTTCCGGCTCGACCGTCCCCCGCTTCAGGCCGACCGCGTTCGGCGCCCAGCCGGTACGGTACTCCTCGAGCCAGGTGCTGTCACAGCCCGACTCCTCGAACCGCGCCCGCACCCACTCGACCGCCCGGCGGCAGGAGTCCTGCCGCGAGTACCGGGTCCGGAAATCCCAGAGCCGCTGGATTGTCGCGCGGCAGGATTCCGCGCTCACCCGGCCGACCAGCGCGCGGATGAGGCTGTCCGACGCCGCCCGCGGCGTCGGCCCGGCCGAGCCCGCCACTGCCGGCCGAGCGTGCGGCCCGATGCCGCAGAGCTCAACCGGCAGGAGGTTCAGCGCGCCGATGCCCCGCTCGTCGACCTCGAGCAGGATGCCGGCAGCATCTTCGACCAGCACCCGGCCGCAGGTCGCGGCCAGCGCGCGCGCCGCGCCGTCCGGGCAGTACGCGAAGACGTAGCCGCGGCCGTCGGGCCACTCGTCGAGCATCTCGAACTCCACCCCGGCGAGCGCCAGTGACTCGACCTCCGCCGCCTCGGCCCGGACCAGGCTCCAGCCCTCGGCCGCAAACACGACATTCCTCGCCGGCAACGGGCCGCTGACCCGCGCCAGCCAGTTCGCGCCGCCGGCGGTCCCGGCGACCAGAAAGACAATGACGGACAGCCAAGCTCTCATATCATATCTTAACACCGCCCGGGCAGGCCGTCATCCCCGAAGCCGTGCCGCGAACCCGCGCGCCGCGGCCAGCGCCCGCTCGGCCTGGCGCTCGCGTCGCTCACTGCCCCGACCGCCGGCGCGTGGCAGGAGACCGAAGTTCGCGTTCATCGGCTGGAACCGGCCGCCGCCGGCCGGCCCGGCGCCGACGTACGCCAGCAGCGCTCCGAGCATCGTCTCTCCCGGCCAGTCGAGCGGCTCCTCGCCCCGGCACAGCCGCGCCGCGTTCGCACCCGCGACCAGCCCGGCGCCAATGCTCTCGACATAGCCCTCGACCCCGGTGAGCTGGCCGGCCACGAACAGGCCCGGCCGCGCCCGCGCCGCCAGTGTCGGCCCGAGCACCCGGGGCGAATCGAGGTAGCTGTTCCGGTGCATCGCGCCGTAGCGCAGGAACTCGGCCCGCGCCAGCCCGGGAATCAGGCGGAACACCCGGCGCTGTTCGGACTGGCGCAGTCGGGTCTGGAACCCGACGAGGTTGAACATCGTCCCGGCCGCGTTCTCCTGCCGGAGCTGGACGACCGCGTGAGGACAGGGACATGACCCGCTTCGGTCCACCGAACCGGGATCGTGTCCCCGGCTGGAAGGCCGCAATCCGACCGGTTTCATCGACCCGAACGCCAGCGTCTCCGGCCCGCGCCGGGCCAGCTCCTCGACCGGCAGGCAGCCCTCGAAGAGCATCCTGCGCTCGAAGTCGCGCATCGGGTGCAGTTCCGCCCGGACCAGCTCGTCAACCAGCCGCCGGTACTGCGCCTCGTCGAGCGGGCAGTTGAGGTAGTCCTCGCCCGCGCCGTAGCGCGACCCGGCGAACGCGACCGACCGGTCCACCGAGCCCGCGCTCACCACCGGCGCGATCGCGTCGAAGAAGAACAATCGCTCCGCGCCAAGCGCCCGGGACAGCGATTCGGCCAGCGGGTCCGACGTCAGCGGGCCGGACGCGACCACGACGACGCCCGCCGGCAGTTCGTGCGCCTCGCCGCGCTCGACGGTGATGCCGGCTTCGGCCAGCGCCGCGCCGACCTCGGCCGAGAACCGCTCCCGGTCCACGACCAGCGCCTTGCCGCCCGGCACCCGGGCCCGCGCAGCGCATTCCAGCAGGACCGAGCCGTACAGCCGGAGCTCGGCCTTGAGCAGGCCGTGGGCGTTCTGCGGCTCGTCCGACTTGAGCGAGTTGGAACAGACCAGCTCCGCGGCGTCGCCGGTCCGGTGCGCCAGGGTCATCTGCCCGGGCCGCATCTCCACCAGCCGCACCCTGATGCCGCGCCGGGCCAGTTGCAGCGCGGCCTCGCACCCGGCCAGCCCCGCGCCGATGACCGTGACATTCACGACCGGATGATACCCGCGTCCGGCCGCCCTGCCAACCGGGAGACACGGCCGGCCCGCCGGACGGTCGGCCCTGACGTCCCGGCCGCTAGAGCGCGTGGCCGGTGAGCTCGTCGAGACGGAGAACCGGACCGTCCCGGAGCGGCTCCCGGAATGCGGGTGGGGGTGAGATGCCACCCGATAACCGAGGCTTGACAGCCGCAGGCCGGGGAATACGATAGCCCGGTGAGAATACCGGGAGGATTGAGCCAGCGAGTTGCCGACCGGCCGCGGCGGTCGCTGCGGGCAGTTGATCGCACGAGGAGGAATTCATGCCGGTAAAGCCCAAACACTCACTCGGCGCCGCGGCGCAGCGGGCCGCGCGGCAATTCACCGACCGCGAGGATTTCGTAGCCGCGTTCAGGAAGGCGCTGGCTGCCGGGCGCCGAGACCAACCCTCGGTGCTGATCTTCTACGGTGTCGGCGGAATCGGCAAGTCCAGCCTCCGCCGCGAACTCGCCCGGCTGTTCGCCGAGGCGCCCGAAGCGGTCACCGCGACTGTCGACTTCGACGTGCCGGGACACCGCGACGAGGAAACTGCCCTGTTCGTGCTGCGCAAGGCCCTGCACACCCGGAACCACGTCCGGTTCCCGACCTTCGACATCGCCTATGCCACCTTCTGGCAGAAGACCCGGCCCCAGACGCCGATGAACCGATCGACTCTGCCGCTCCTCGAGGACGGCGATATGGTCACGGAGATGCTGGCTGCCTGCGGCAGCATCCCGTTTGTCGAGGCCGTGCCCAAGTTCGCGATGCTCGCCGCCCGGGGCGGACACGCCCTGCAGGAGTGGTGGACGCGCCGGGGCTCGCAGGAACTCCGCGACCTGCCCGCACTCGAGCCGCCACAGATCGCCGAGCGGCTGCCGATGTTCTGGGCCGCGGACCTCAGGGACTTCCTCAGCCGGAAGTCCCGCCGCGCGGTCCTGTTCCTCGACACCTACGAGGCGCTGGCCGCGGGCGAGCGGACTGACGCCCGGCGCCACCAGCAGGACGCGTGGGTCCGGGAGCTCGTTGCCCAGTTGCCCGAGGTGCTGTGGGTGATCTGCGGCCGCGAGATGCTGCGCTGGGCGGACATCGACGCGGAATGGGCCGACTGCCTGGACCAGCACCTGGTCGGCGGCCTGTCCGGGGACGACGCCCGGCGCTTCCTCGCCTCGTGCGGCATCGGTGAGGGGCCGGTGCAGGACGCGATCGTCACCGGTGGTCAGGGTGTGCCTTACTACCTCGACCTGGCGGTGGACGCCTTCCGGGAGATATCGGACCGCCTGGGCCGCAAGCCCGAGCCCGGCGACTTCGGCCGGACCGGCCGGGAGGTGACCGAGCGTTTCATCAGACACCTGACCCAGCCCGAGGTCGAGACGCTGAAGCTGCTGGCCGTGCCGCGGTTCTGGGACCTCGAGCTGTTCGAGACCCTGGTCCGCGAGTTCCAGACCGGGTTCCCGCTGACCGCCTTCGCCGACCTGTGCCGATTCTCGTTCATCAACGAGGAAGCCGCTCACGGCGTCTGGACCATGCACCAACTGATGCAGCAGGCGCTCCGGGAGAACGCGTCGCCGGAACTGGTGCGGCGCGTGCACCGCCGGATTCTCGAGCACTACACCGGACGACTCAAGGACATCGACATCGGCAACGTCACCGAGCGGCACAAGGGGGCGCTGGACGAGGGGTTCCACCACGGCCGGGCCGCACTGCCGGTGCTGGATTTCTGTCGATGGCTCCACGAGCAGGCCGAGCCGTTCTACCAAGCGGCGCAGTGGCGGCTGCTCGTGCAGTTCTACGAGAGGTTGGGGCGCGACCTCGAGGCCGAGCTCGGGCCCGACCATCCGGCCGTGGGCGAAAACCTCGACAACCTGGCGATGCTGCTCTGGCGACTGCACGGTGACTTCGCCGAGGCCGAGCCGCTCGCGCGGCGAGCCCTGGCGATTTCCGAGCGGGCGCTGGGAGCGGAGCATCCCCAGGTGGCCGCCTGCCTGAACGACCTGGCGAGCCTGCTGCAGGACCGCAACAGGACCGCCGAAGCCGAGTCGCTGTTTCGGCGAGCCCTGGTAGTCCTGGAGAAGACTCTCGGCCAACGGCACCCCCAGGTGGCCATCTGCCTGAACAACTTCGCCGTGCTGCTCTCGCAGCAAGACAGGTATGCCGAAGCCGTGCCGCTGCACCGTCGGGCTATCGCCATCAGGGAAGAGGCGTTGGGGCCGGAGCACCCGGATGTCGCCAACAACATGGACAACCTCGCCGCCCTGCTGGGTCGAATGGGTAAGGAGGCCGAGGCCGAAGCCGAGGCCCTGCACCGGCGAGCCCTTACCATACTTGAGAAGAAGCTGGGACTGGAGCACCCGCGCATCGCCGGGGTGCTGCACAACCTCGCGATGCTGCTCAAGTCGCAGAAGAAGTATGCCGAAGCCGAGCCGCTGGCGCGGCGGGGACTGGCCGTCCTCGAGAAGGCGCTGGGCCCTCAGCACCCGAACGTCGCCCACCTGCTGGGCAACCTGGCCGCCCTGCTGTACGCACAGGACAGGTGGGCTGAGGCCGAGCCGCTGGCGCGGCGGGCCCTGGCGATCCGGGAAGCCAGACTGGGCCCCAACCACCCCCTCGTGGCGGTGTCGCTGGATGTCCTGGCCGGCCTGTGCGGGAAGACCGGCCGGGAAGCGGAAGCCCGGGAACTCGGCGCGCGGGCGTCCGCCATCCGCTCGGCGGCGCAGCAGGCGTGTCCGCAGAAGTGAGCCCGTCGATGCCGGCCGCCGTGGTGTTGAGCGACGGCCTGGCGACTCCGACCCGCAGACTGCGATGCAGATGAAAGGAGACAGAATGCCAGGGAAGCCACAACCGATGTGCCCGAAGTATTGCGGCGTCGCGCTTGAGCCGATCAAGGTCGGGAAGGTCGAGGTGGACCGGTGCCCGAAGTGCGAGGGCGTCTGGTTCGACTCCAAGGGCGACGAACTGCTCGAGGTCATCCGGGTCGGCTGGGACAAGGCGCCGGAGCCGATCCGACGAAGCTGGGAGGCGGGCGGCGTGAAGTTCGCGATGGGCAAGCCCAACAAGTACAACTGCCCGCGCTGCGGACGGGAGCTGAACACGTACAACTACCTGGGCGTGCGCGGTGCCTTCGCCATCGACGGCTGCCCCGGGGGACACGGCGTCTGGCTCGATGACTCCGAGCTCGGGAAGGCGCACGTCGCGCTCAAGAGGTCCGCGGCCGAGCAGCAGGCGCTCGCGGCGCCGAAGTCCGGCATCATCGCGAGCCTGTTCGCGGTCCTCGCCGGGCGCTGACGTCAGCCGCCCGGCCGGCTGAGCCGGGACCTGCGCGCCGACGGCGGTGCGGCGGTGCGGGCCGGCAGTTACTTCGTCCGGCTCGCGTCCGGCCTCGAGACCGTGACCGATAAGCTGCAGGTCGCTCGCTAGGCGGGCCCGGGAAGTCAACGCCGGGGGCGCTTCCGCGCCCCCGGTTCCTTTGCCGCCGGCTAGCGCGGAGGAATGACGGCGGCCGTGTCGACCCGGCCGGGGACGTAGCGGACGAGTTTCACCACGATGCCGTTGACCGGGTCGGAAAGGCCGACCAGTCGCCGGGGCTCGCCGACCTCATACCAGAGCCTGATCTTCCGCGTCCCGGTGTCGTACTCGTACTCCCGGCAGACGATGCTGTCGACCGGTGTGACGACCAGCCGCGTGCCGAGGATGAGCACCGCGGCGTCGCGGGCCCGGAGTTCGACCGGGACGACGACGGTCAGCCTGAGCTCGGTCCCCGGGTCGGGCGGTACTGCCCGGAAGGCGGTTCGCACCATGTCCTGATCGAGCGTCCAGCCCGCGGTCTGGCACGTGACGTCGTCGGTGCCGTCGAGGGTCTGGCGCCGGATGACCGCCTGTCCCGGCTCGTAGGTCGTCTGGATATCGAAGATGGCGAGATCGGTCTCGAGGTTGCGGAAGGAGCGCAGTGGAATCAGGCTGTCGCGTCGAAGCACAACCGTGCTCGAGTCATAGAAGAAGGTCGGCGACTGGATCGGCTCGACGGTCGTGGTCACGACCGCGGTCGGCACCGGCCGGGCGTCAACGAGTTCCTCGTCGAGCTGGAGCAGGACCCTGGTCTCGAACAGCACGGAGTCGTTGCGGAGAACGTGGTAGATGGAGAGTTCGCCGTCACGCCAGGCTGGCGGCCGGGCCACCGGCGGCTGCGTTGTCGGTACGGCGGGCGGGCAGGCCGCGAAGAGCACCGCAGCCATGACCAATACTCGCGCCCTTTTCATCGTTTGAGATATACACCGAAACCGCGCCGAAGTCAAGACCGGGTGAGACCGGCATCCGGGGCTAGGCGCCGGTCCCGGTCGTGCCGCGCTCGTGGGCCTCGAGGTAGAGCAGCAACTCGTTCATGTCCGCGGGCAGCGGCGAAGCAAACTCGAGGTAGCGGCCGGTGCGCGGGTGGCTGAACCCGAGCCGGGCGGCGTGCAGGGCCTGGCGCTTGATGATGGCGAGGATGTCGCGGTAGAGCGGCAGGTGGTGCCGGAACTGCACGACCCCCGGGCTGCGGCCGCCATACTCCGGGTCACCGACGATCGGGTGGCCGAGGTGCTGCATGTGTACCCGGATCTGGTGGGTCCGGCCGGTCTTGAGTCGGAGCCGGAGGTAGGTGCAGACATTGTAGCGCCGGAACACCTGGTAGTGGGTCACCGCGGTCTTGGCCGAGAACGGCGTCACCGCCATCCGGGTCCGGTCGATGACGTGGCGACCGATCGGGGCGTCGACGGTTCCCGTCTCGAGCTCGAAGTCGCCCCAGGCGAACGCAGCGTACTCGCGCACGACCGTCCGCTGCTCGATCTGGCGGCCGAGACCGGCGAGCGCGGCATCGGTCTTCGCGAACATCAGCAGCCCGGTCGTCTCCTTGTCGAGCCGGTGGACGACACCGGGCCGAACCGCCGAGTCGGGCCGAAGCGGCAGGTGCCTGCAGTGATAGAGCAGGCCGTTGACGAGCGTCCCGCTGCGATTGCCCCGGGCCGGGTGCACGACCAACCCCGCCGGCTTGTCAATGACCACGACGTCGTCGTCCTCGTGGACGATCGCGAGCGGCATCTCCTGGGGCTCGATCGTCAGCTCCGGTTCGACATCAAATCGGGCGCTGACGGTGTCGCCGGGCTTGATCCGGTATGCCGGCTTGGCCTTCTCGCCGTTGACAAGCACCGCGCCGGTCTCGATCAGCTTCGCCGCCCTTGAGCGCGAAACGCCGAGGCCGGACAGCACGAGGTACTGGTCAAGCCGCTTCCCCCAGAGCCGGTCCGAGGCCACCCGCTCGAACGAGCGCTTGACCGCGGCCGGCCCCCGATCTCCGGCCCCGGTCATCGCCCGGCCCGCGCCGACTCGACCGCGGCCCGCTGGAGCCGAATGAGCCCGGCGATGGCGCCGGCGGCAAGCTCGTGGAGGCGGGCGAGCTCGTCGAAAGTGAAGGGCAGGCCCTCGGCAGTCGCCTGGAACTCGATGATCCGTCCGCTCTCGGTCCGCGCGAGGTTCATGTCCATCTCGGCCCGCGAGTCCTCCTCGTAGGCGAGGTCGAGCCGGAGCTCGCCGTCAACCCGCCCCGCGCTGGTCGCCGCGACGTATTCGATGACCGGGTCGCGAGCGATGTCGCCCCGGGCCGCGAGCCGGTCCAGCGCCAGCCGGAGCGCGACCATCCCGCCCGATAGCGCCAGCGTCCGCGTTCCGCCGTCGGCCTCGATGACGTCGCAGTCGACTATGACCTGGCGCTCGCCGAGCGCGCCGAGGTCGCAGACCGCCCGGAGCGCCCGGCCGATGAACCGCTTGATTTCCTGGCTCCGCGCCCGCGGCCGATCGGTCTCGCGCGGGGTCCGGGTGTGGGTCGAGCGCGGCAACATCGCGTACTCGGCGGTGACCCAGCCCCGGCCCGAGCCGGCCAGGAACGGCGGCACCCGGGTCTCGACCGACGCCGCACACAGCACCCGGGTCCGGCCGCAGGTCGCGAGGCAGGAACCCTCGGCGTGCTCGAGCCAGCCCGGCTCAAACCGGACCGGACGCATCTCGTCGGCCCGCCGTCCGTCGCGGCGCGCCGTCATCCGCCTACCGCCGCCCGGACCACCTCGCCCGGCGGCGCGCCGAGGAATCGGGCCGCGACCGACTCGAAATTCGGCGCGAGGTCGGACAGGTAACAGCGCAGTCCGCCCGCCGCGCCCTGGGCCAGGAGTCCCTGCCGCTCCAGCACCGCCGCCGCCTCGGCCGCGGTCTCGTCCGAGGAATCGACGACGCTGACGCCGGGACCGACCGCCGCCGCGATGACCCCGCCCAGCAGTGGGAAGTGGGTACAACCTAACAGGAGCGCGTCAATACCCTCGGCCCGGAGGTCGGCCAGGTAGCGCTCCGCGACCCGGGTCGCGATGTCGTCATCCAGCCAGCCTTCCTCGGCCAGCGGCACGAACAACGACGTCGGCTTGGCCAGCACCTCGATGCCCGGCCGCAGCGCCCGGATCGCGCGCTCGTAGGCGCCCGCCGCCACCGTCGCCCGCGTGCCGATGACCGCGACCCGGTCGCGCCGGGTCGCCCGCACGACCGCCCGCGCGCCGGGCTCAATGACCCCGACGACCGGCACCGGCAGTCGCCGGCCGAGCTCGGCAAGGGCGACCGAGGCCGCCGAGTGGCAGGCGGCGACAACCAGCTTGACGCCCCGGTCGAGCAGGAAACCGGCGTCCTCGAGCGCGAACCGGGTGATCGTCTCGGCCGACTTGGTACCATAGGGGACCCGCGCGGTGTCGCCGAAGTAGACGATGCTCTCGCCGGGCAGGCGCGACCGGAGCGCCCGGACCACCGTCAGCCCGCCGATACCGGAGTCGAAGACCCCGACCGGCGCTGAAGCGTCAGCTGCCATTCGCCCGCCGCTCGTACCGGCGCACGAACTCAACGATCCCCCGGCAGATGCCTTCGGCCAGCTTGTCCCGATGCTGTGGGTTGCGCAGGAGCTTTTCCTCGCTCGCATTGGAGATGAACCCGCACTCGACCAGCACCGCGGGCATGTAGTTCTGGCGCAGGACGTAGAAGTTCGCCTGTCGCACTCCGCGGTCGAACACCCGCGCGTGCGGTACCGTCACCTCCTGGATCGCCGCCGCCAGCTCGCTCGACTCGGTCAGGTGCTCGTTCTGGGCGAGGTCGGCGAGGATCAGCTCGAGCTCGTCGCCCATCGATGCCGAATCCTCGCGCTCATACTCGATGACCGCGTTCTCGCGTGCCGCCACCGCCCGCTCCCAGTCGGTCTTGGCCTCGGAGAGGAAGTAGGTTTCGAACCCGCAGGCCTGGCGGTTCTCGGACGCGTTGGCGTGAACCGAGATGAACAGGTCGGCCCTCTGCTCGCGGGCGAACTGCGCCCGCCGCACGAGCGGCACGTGTTCGTCCCGGCTTCGGGTCAGCAGGACCTCGAAGCCCTGGGCCTCGAGCCGGCTCTTGAGCCGGAGCGTCAGGTCGAGAACGACCTCTTTCTCGAGCGTACCGCCCCGCCCGACTGCGCCCGGGTCCTTGCCGCCGTGACCGGCGTCCAGGATCAACCGCTGGAGCCGGCGCTCCGGCCTGGGCCAGACCCGGACTGCCAGCCCGTCGAGTTCCTCGCTGGCCCGGATTGCCGCCGGCCAGCGGAACATCAGGTGCAGGGACGAGGCGTTGCCGGGCTCGACCCGGACGTCCTGGACGATCCCGTTTGCGGCCAGCACCGGCACCAGCCGGAGCTGACCGAGGCTGACCGAATCGCAGTGCGCGGCGAGCACGAGCCGGTACTCGAGGCTCGACCGGACCGAACCGTGCCAGGATACTCGCCGGTCGAACTCCCCGCCCAGCTTGAGAACCAGGGTATCGCCCCGCTCGCTGACATCGAGCAGGCGAAGCACCGGGACTTCGTCCACCCTCTGCGGGAACAGGTCGGCCAGTGCCAGCACCGGCAGCCAGAGGTCATCCTCGTCGAGGACCGGCGCGAACGGCAACTGGACCAGCCCGTCGCCGCGCCGGACGAAAGAGGTGTCGGCACGGAAGACATACTCGCTCTCGGACCGCCGCCGGCTGGTGTCCGCGCTCGCGGTGTCGTCGCCGGGAAGCACGGCCACGAAGCGCCCGTCGACCTGCCACCAGCGCCCGCCCAGCGCGGAGAACACGCCCGAGAACCGCACGTAGTCGACCCCGGCGGCGTTGCGAACCTCGAGTCTTGCGCCCGCGAACTCGATCGGCGCCTGCGCGGTGGCGAGCGCCGCGAACCCGAGCAACAGCGCGAGTACCCGGGCTCGACGACTTTCCTTCACCTCGCCTGCCTGCGCGACGTCTCGAGCCGCTCGTCGCGCTCGAGCGCGCGCTTGCGGAGATCCTCGCGCCGGTCGTGGAGCTTCTTGCCCCGGCACAGCGCCAGTTCGACCTTGGCATACCCGCGCTTGTTGAAGTAGAGCCGGAGCGGCACGAGCGTGAGCCCGCGGATGGTCGCCCGGCCGAACAGCCGGCGAATCTCCAGCTTGTGCAGCAACAGCTTGCGCCGGCGGCGCGGGTCGCGGTTGAAGATATTGCCCTGGGCGTAGGGCGCGATGTGGACTCCGTAGAGCCAGACCTGATCGTCTTCGACCCGGGCGAAGCCCTCGTCAAGCGAGACGTTGCCGCCGCGTAGGGACTTGACCTCGGTGCCGGCCAGCTCTATGCCCGCCTCGAGCTTCTCGATAACCTCGTAGTCCCGGAAGGCCTTGCGGTTGGTCGCGACGGCAGTCACGCCCTCGATTATACGAGTGGGTTCGGGACAGTCAACGAATGCCCGGGCGCGGCTCTGCTGCGGCCGAGAGAAACACCACGCCGACCCTGCCGGCCGGGCAATGCACGAAGGCGCTATCCGCTGCCGTCCCCGAAGGCTGCTAGCCCCTCGGGTCCGGTATCGGTAGCGGCCGCGGCGGCAACGGTATGCCGTCAGGGTCAGCCGTACCGTCCGCCAGGAGCACCACCCCGCTCGGGTCCGGTATCGGCAGCGGCCGCGGCGGCAACGGTATACCGCCATCCTCCTGGGCAAACGACACGGCGGCGAACAGCACGAAGAGCAAGGCCATCGCAGTTCTTCTCATAAGGGACTCCTCCTGTGGCACCAGAGCCACGAGCGCACTTCAAACGCCTCTAGTATATATGCACAGGCAATGCCATTCGCCTGAAAAACATAACTCGCATTTTATCAAACACATATCTCAATGTCGCATGGTGCGACACTTCTGACGATATGGCGTGCCTTACTGCGACACTAGGCACTAGTTGTGCTAAGTTACTCATTTCTTGTCAGTTCAGCTACCTGAGTGTCGCGCCAAGCTGACGCACTAGCTCAGGTCAGAGCGGTCTATGGCGTACCGTTGGATAAGTCTTTGAAGTTGACGGCGATGCGTTGCCAGGGAATCTGCTGCGCGGGTGACATTGCCATCGTGGGCGCGGAGGGCCTTGATGATCGCCTCGCGATCAACCGCCCTCCCCCTGCGCCGCCGCGTGCCCACTTCTTCCTGCTCTGCCCTGAGGTTGGCAAAGGCGGCACCGAGGTCTTCAAGCGTGATGCGACGCTTCTGGGTCATTATTGCTGCACGCTCGATGACGTTGGCCATCTCCCTGACATTGCCCGGCCAGCGATAGGTCGAAAACGCCCTGAGAACCGGCGGTTCGAAGCCGATGACCGGTTTGTTCAACTGGCGAGCGCAGCGCTTGACGAAGAACCCGGCGAGCTGCGGCACGTCCCCGGTCCGGTCGCGCAGGGGCGGAACCTCGATTGACACGACGTTCATCCGGTAGAAAAGGTCCTGCCGGAACCTGCCGGCCTCGACCTCCTTTCGCAGGTCGACGTTGGTCGCGCAGATGAGCCGGATGTCGACACGCTTGGTCTCGGTGTCTCCGAGCCGGCGGATCGTCTTCTCCTCGAGCACCTGGAGCAGCTTGCCCTGGGTGTTCAGCGTCGTGTTGGTGATCTCGTCAAGAAACGCGGTCCCCCCCTCCGCGGTCTCGAAAAGCCCGGTCTTGTCGCGGACCGCGCCGGTGAACGCGCCCCGGACGTGCCCGAAGAGCTCGCTCTCGAGCAACGGCTCGGGCAGCGCCCCGCAGTTGATTGTCACGAGGGCCCTGCCTCGGCGCTCGCTCCGGGCGTGAATCAATTGGGCGATCACGCCCTTGCCCGTGCCGGTCTCACCGGTGAGCAGGACGGTGCAGTCGGTCTCGGCGATCTGGTCGACGACCTGATAGACTTCGCGCATCGCCCGGGACCGGCCAATGAAGAACCCGGTTGCATCATCGACCGGGACATCCTCGCGCTGCGTCGACATCTCCTCCTGCAGCCGCTGGAAACTCTGCGACCTGTCGATCGTCGCGCCGAGCAGGTTGGCCACCGACATCAGCAGGTTCTTGTCCTCCTCGAGGAACAGGTGGGCGGTCACCCGGCTGTCGAGGTAGATCGTCCCGATGACCTTGTTCTCGGTGCGGAGCGGCGCGCAGAGCATCGACCGGATTCGGTTCAGCATCACGCTGTTGGCGGCCGAGAACCTCGGGTCGGACATCGCGTCGGCCGAGAAGACCAGCTCGCCCCGGCGTCTGACCTTGCGCAGTACCGACTGGGACACGTCCTTCGCGTCCTCGACCGTCGCCTGGTCGACGCTGCGGGCGGCGGCCGGCACCAGCTTGCTGCCGTGCGCCAGGAAGAGCACTCCGCGCTCGGCCCGGGTGACCTCGATGACGAGGTCGAGCACCCGCTCGGCGAAGTCCTCCTTGTCGAGGCCCAGGCTCATCAGCTCGCTCAGCCGGTAGAAGACCTTGAGGTACTCGCCCCGCTCGCGTGCCTTGAGCTGCATCGTCGCCGACACCTGGGTGAGCGCCTCGGCGAGTTCCTCGGTGCGCGCGAGGTCAATGCGCGCGCCCAGCCGCCGGAATACCTCCTCGGCCTGCTTCAGGTTCGCCAGCGCCTCGGTCAGGACGTGGGGCGGAACCGGCCGGAAGGAAACCGGCATGCGGAAGTCGACCGTCCGCTCGCCCGGGGTCTGCCGGGCCAGCGCCCGCGCCGACGCGTAGAGCGACCGGCCGAGCTCGTAGGTCGAGCCGGACGCCTTCAGCAGTTCGATGCTGCGCTTGATCTCGGCCGCGCCCCGCTCGTGCCGGTCGAGGGCGTAGCGGGCAAGCCCGGAGTTGCGCAGTGCCTGGGCCTGTTCCTTCGCCGCCGACTTGTCCTTCAGGTAGGCGAGCGCCCGGGTCGCGTCGGCGAGCGCGCGAGCGAAATCGCCATGCGCCAGCCGGAACTGGCTGGCGACATCGCGGAAGGCGGCACGCTGGCGCCAGTCGCGCTCGCGCCGGAACTCGCGCCCGGCGCGGATGATCCGCTGGCGGGCGGTGTCGTTTCGCTCGGCGAGCAGCGCGAGCTCGGCCTGGTAGAGCAGGACGAAGAACCCGAGGTTGGCGTCGGCAAGCTGCTCCGCCTGTTCCAGCGCACCGGCGAGCTCCTGCTCGGCCTCGTCGATGAGGCCCCGCCGGCCCAGGATGCGCGCCCGGTTGGCGCGAACCACCGCCTTCTCATACCCTCCGCCCTGGCCCGACGCGGCCAGCACCTCGTCGGCGCGGCCGAAGTGCCGGAGCGCCTCGTCCCACTCGCCGCGCTCGTCGCAGACCGAGCCGATGCCGCTCTCGAGGTCGATCGTCGCCGGCGCGTCGCCGATGCGCTGGGCGATTCTCAACGCCTCGTCAAGGTAGTCATAGGCCCGGTCCCACTCGCCCTCGTCCTGGCTGATAAGCCCGAGTCCCTGGAGCGTCCGGAGCAGGAGCGAGACCTCCGCGCCCTTGCGCTGGGCCGGCAGGTACTTCAGGTAGTAGTCCTTGGCCTTGTCGAGCTCGCCCCGCCGCCACCACAGCGTCGCGATGAACTGGCTGACCTTGCCGACGTTGTGGTCGTCGCGGATGCTCTCGTAGATGCCAAGACTGCGCTCGGCGAGCTGGAGCGCCAGCACGTGGTCCTGCCGCGTCCAGCTCATCACGCCGAAGTAGTAGAGCGTGCGGGCCGACATCCGGTTGTAGGCCTCCGCGTCGGTCGGCTTGAGCCGGTCGGCGAGATGCAGCGCCTGGGTCAGCAGGTCCTCGGCCCGGTTGAACTCCTGCGCCGCGCAGTACGACCAGCCGAGGTCGTCGAGCAACTGGATGTAGCCCACCGATGCCCGGTCCGGGTGCATCAGCAGCGCCTGGTTGAAGAAGTTCAGCGCCTCGGCCGACTGCCCGAGCCGCTGGTGGACCAGCCCGAGCCGGCGCAGGAGCCGGGCGAGCAGGTCCTTGCGGCTTGGCAGTTCGCGGTCCGAGACGACCAGGCTCATCCCCTGGGTGTAGATGTCTATCGCCTCGGCGTACTTGCCGGTCGCCTCGCGCAGTTCGCCGACCGTCTCGATGAGCTCGAGCCGCTCCCGCACCGGCGCCGTCCCGGCGGAGAGCGCGAGCGCGGTCTCGAAGAACCCGAGCGCCTGCTCGGAAAGCTGGTAGTCGCGCGCGCGCCGGCCGGCCCGGACCGAACAGGCATAGGCGCGGTCGGCGATTCCGGCCTGGGCGTAGTGGTGGGCGAGGTCGAAGACCAGCTTGTCCTGCTTCTCCGGGTAGAGCAGCTCCAGGGCCAGCGCGACCCGGCGGTGATTCTCGCGCCGCTCCTCGACGCTCAGCCGCCCGGTGATGACCGCCTCGAGGATCTTGCTCGACAGCACCAGCGCCGCGCCACCCTCGGCCGCGAAAGTCCGCAGGAGACCAAGCGCCTTGAGCCGGCCGATGGCGTTGAACAGCACCCGCTCGTCGATGCCGACCACCGCCCGCAGAAACTCGATCGTGAACGGCCCGCCCGACGCCGCGCCGATTCTCAGCACCTCGAGCTCCTCGGCGGTCAGGTTGTCGAGCCGGCGCTGGACCACGTCGGTCACCGTCTCGGGCGGCCGGTAGGCGTCGAGCGAGGAGAGCTCCAGCACCCAGCGGCCGTTGCGGAACAAGAGCACCCGGCCGTCGATCAGCGCGTGGACGGTCTCGATCGCGAACAGCGGGTTGCCGCCGGTCGCCTGGACCAGCCACTTCGCCAGCGCCGGCGAGTCGTTGACCTCGCCCAACAGCGACGCCGCCAGCCCGGCGGTCTCCTCGCCGGTCATCGTCGGCAGTGAGATGTGCGCCGAGTGCCCGGTGCGGCCGAACTCGGCGATGAGGTCAAGGAACCGGCGCTCCTTCAGCCCGCAGACCAGGATGGTGATGCGGTCCTTGTCGAGACTGAACCCGAGGTAACGCAGGAACTCGAGGCTCGTCGGGTCGAACAGCTCGAAGTCGTCGACGATGATGACCAGGCTGTGGCTGACGCGGTGCGACCCGGCCAGGTCCTTCAGCCGCTGGGTCACCGTCTCGAACAGCCGGTACTTGCCCTCGCCGGTGGCCGAGGCCCGTTCCGCCTCGTCGTCACTCGGCAGGTCGGCCCGGGCGTAGACCCGGAGGTATCCCAGGAGCGCCTCGACCAGCGACTGCGGCCGGGCGCCCAGCGACCCGGGCTCGAAAGAGAAGATCGTCGCGCCCTCGAGCTGGGCGAGGAACTTGAACTCCGACATCAACCGGCTCTTGCCCACTCCCCGCTCGCCCGACACGCAGACCACCCTTGCCCGGCTCTGCGCGCCGTCGCGCAGCGCGTCCCGCAACCCGCTCAGGTACTCGCCCCGGCCGACGAAAGCCGGCGCCATCAGGTACTTGCGGGGCCCGGCCTGCTCAGGGCTCTCCTCCGACCCGTTCAGGGCGCGGATGACCGCGGCGGCGGAACGGGGCCGCCGGTCCGGGTTCTTGTGGGTCAGTGACAGCAGGACCGCCTCGAAACGCTCCGGGATGTCGGGATTCGCCTTGCGCGGCGACGGCAGTTCGGAGAAGTACTGCCGCCTCAGCCAGTCGCGGATGCTCTTCTCGGACGACGGGCCGGTACCGGTGACGACCTCGTAGAGAATCATCCCGAGCGAGTACAGGTCCGCGCGGGCGTCGGCATCCGCTCCCTTGAACACCTCAGGTGCGACATATCCCAGTGTGCCGCGCGGCTCAATCGCCTCGCCGATTGTCAGCCGCTCAGCGAAGCCGAAATCGAGCAGTTTGGCCACCGGCTCGCCGTCGAGCTCTGCGACAAGGACGTTCTCCGGCTTCAAGTCGCAGTGAATCAGGCCCTGGGCGTGAATGCTGTCCAGCGCCCGGAGCACCTGGACCGTAACTGACTCAAGCTCCGGCGCATAGCCCTTGGCGAAGTGGCGATTAAGCGGCTTGCCCGGGAAAAACTCCATCACGAAATACGGCCGGTGCTCATGTGTCGTCCCGTAGTCGATGGCCTGGATGATGCCCGCGTGGGAGAACCGCGACAAATGGTAGAACTCCCGCGACAAACGGACCTCGGCCTCCTTATCGGCGTCCTCCCTCAGCATCTTCATCGCGAGAGTCCGGTTCCCGATGATGTCGCGCACCTCGTAGACCTCGGTCGCGGTGCCGCCGCCAAGCAGGGAAATCACCTCGTACCGGTCGGATACGAGCGAACCCTCCGGCAGCGAGGCGGACATCACGATTCCGGGTGGCTCACGCATTACGGCTCCTGCCGGGCCCGTCGCGCCCGGCCCGGGCGCGACCCGGACGGTGCGACAAACGCTCTGCCACGCCGCATTATATCGGTCGGCCGGTTCAAGTCAACCCCGAAGTGCGACACCAACCCGGTCAACTGCGACAGGCAAGATATATTGCCACCAACAATGTACTTAGGGCGATGATGTCGCGGTAGATTGACTTGGCGGGCGCATGTCGCTACACTGGGACTGTGCCAGCCCGTATGCGCGGCCTCATCGGCAGCCTCCTGCTCATCTTCGCCGGCTCGGTGGTGATGGCGCTGGCGTACTCGCTCTTCCTCATCCCCCACAAGATCGTCCCGGGCGGCGTCGGCGGTCTGGCGATGGTCCTCAACCACTTCTTCCATACCCCGGTCGGGCTGGTCATCCTGGTCCTGAATGTCCCGCTCTTCATCATCGGCGTCCGGGTGCTGGGGAAGACCTACGGCCTCAAATCGGTGCTCGGCATCGTGGTTTCCTCCGGGGTAATCGACCTGGTTCACTACGCCCTGCCGGTCGGACCCGCCACCACCAACCCCATCCTCGCCTGCGTCTTCGGCGGTCTCCTGCTCGGCGCCGGGCTGGGCCTGGTCTTCCGGGGCGGCGGCTCGACCGGCGGCTCGGACATCATCGGTCAGGTCATCGCCACCCACTCCGACCTCTCGACCGGCAGCGCCATCCTGCTCGTCGACGCGGTCGTCATCTCCGGCGCCGGGCTCGCCTTCGGCAGCTTCGAACTCGCGCTCTACGGCTTCCTCAACCTCTACCTCCAGAGCCGCGCCATCGACCTCGTCCTCGAAGGCCTGAGCTACACCCGGGCGATGTTCATCATCTCCGACGCCGCCCCGGCCATCTCCGCCCGGATCACCGGCACGATGAACCGGGGCGTCACCCTGCTCGACGCCCACGGTGGCCACACCGGCCGGCCGCGCCAGGTCATCTTCACCGTGATGAGCAAGCGCGAGGTCCTCCGCGCCCGGGAGCTCGTGCGTGAGCTCGACCCCGCGGCCTTCGTCATCATCACCGACGTCTACGAGGTCCTCGGCGAGGGCTTCCGTCCCCGGACCTGAGATGCGCGTCGGCTACTTCCAGTTCGCGCCGGACCGGGGCGACCGCGACCGCAACCTCGGCCGGATCGAAGCCGCGCTCGAGAACGCCGAGGCCGACCTCATCGTCCTGCCCGAACTCGCCGTCAGCGGCTACCTGTTCGAATCCCGGTCCGGGCTCGCCGCCTGCGCCGAACCCATCCCGGACGGCCCGACCTGCCGGACGCTGACCCGGCTCTGCCGCCGCCGCGGGCTCGCGGTCGTCGTCGGGCTCGCCGAGCGCGCGGGCGACCGGCTCTACAACTCCGCGGTGCTCGTCACGCCCGAAGGCGACTGCCACACCTACCGCAAGGCCCACCTGTTCCTCGACGAAAAAGACCTGTTCTCGCCCGGCGACCTGCCCTTCCCGGTCTTCGAGTACCGGGGGGTCAAACTCGGCCTCTTGGTCTGCTTCGACCACTTCTACCCCGAGGCCGCGCGCGCGCTCGCGCTCAAAGGCGCGCAGGTCATCTGCCACCCCTCCAACCTCGTCCTCCGCTACGCCCACGCCACCACCGCCTGCCGGTGCATCGAAAATCGCGTCTTCTGGGTACTTGCCAACCGGACCGGCACCGAACGCGCCGGCGACAAGGAACTCAGCTTCATCGGCGAGAGCCAGGTAGTCGCCCCCGGCGGCCGGGTCCTCGTCCGGGCCGGGGCGGAGACCGAAGAACTGCGGGTCGTGGACATCGACCCGGCCGAGGCGCTCGACAAGCAGGTCACCCGCCGCAACCACCTCCTCGACGACCGCCGAACCGACCTGTACTTTCGACCCTAGGGCCGCGGACCGGCCGGCGCGCGGCCGTGGCTCAGGAAACTACCGCTCTCGAGCTCGCTGAACGCCCGGGCAAGTTCTTCGCGCGTGTTCATCACGATCGGCCCGGCCCTGCCACCGGGCTGGCGACCCGCACCGCGCAGGCGGACCTGCTTTTCTCGCTGTCCTGCGGCCACGGCGAGTTTTCCCGGGCGGTGCTCTGTCCGGCGGACGGGGCGGGCGCGTTCCGGGCCGCGACGAAGGCGGTGCGGCTGGCGGAGCGGTACCAGCTCCCGGTCATCCTGCTCTTTGACCAGTGGCTGGCCGACGCGCGCTGGACCATCGGCGGGTTCGAGTTCGAGGCCGCGCCCGGGCCGGACCCATATGACGGGCCGGCCGGCGAGTACCGGCGGTACCGGGTGACCGACAGCGGCATCTCACCGCGCATCCTGCCCGGCACGCCCGGCGAGCTGGTCTATGTCGATTCCGACGAGCACACCGAGGAAGGCCACATCACCGAGTCGGCCGAGGTGCGCAACGCGATGGTCGAGAAGCGGGCGCGCAAGGCCGCCGGACTGGCGGAGGAAATCGCGCCGCCGGAGCGGTGGCCGGACGAGGACGCGGACTCGCTCGTCGCCTGCTTCGGCTCGGCCCGGGGCATCGTGGCGGAGGCGGTCGCCCGCCTGCGCCGGGCCGGCCATTCGGTGGCGATGATGCATTTCAGCGAGGCCTGGCCGTTCCCGGCCGCGGCCGCGCTCGAGTTCGGCCGGCGCAGCCGTCGGGTGTTCACGGTTGAAGGCAACGCCACCGCCCAGCTCGGGCAGTCGCTGGCGCAGGAATGCGGGCTCCGGGTGCGGGCGTCGGAACTGCGGTTCGACGGGCGGCAGTTCCGGGTCGAGGAACTGCGCGGGGCGCTCGAGCGCCGGTTGCGGGAGGACTAGTGCGGGCGAAGGACTGGAACTCGAACGACCCGCCGGCCTGGTGCCCGGGCTGCGGCAACTTCGGCATCCGCGAGGGCGTGAAAGAGGCGCTGGAGCAACTCGGGCTCGAGCCGCACCAGCTCGCCTTCGTCTCCGGCATCGGCCAGGCCGCCAAGGCCCCGCACTACATCCGCTGTAACCTGTTCAACGGGCTCCACGGCCGGACCCTGCCGGTCGCGACCGGGCTCAAGCTCACCCGGCCCGACCTCACCGTCATCTGCGAAGGCGGCGACGGCGACGGCTACGCCGAAGGCGGCAACCACTTCTTCCACGCCCTGCGCCGCAACCTCGACATCACCTACCTCGTCCACGACAACCAAGTCTACGGCCTGACCAAGGGCCAGGCCTCGCCGACCAGCGACAAGGGCATGAAGACCGCGACCACGCCCTTCGGCTCGGTCGCGCCCGCGTTCAACCCGCTCGCGCTGGCGGTCGCGCTCGACGCCGGGTTCGTGGGCCGGGGCTTCTGCGGCAACCCCGGCCATCTCGCCGGGGTGATTGCCGAGGCGGTGCGGCATCCCGGCTTCGCGCTGGTCGAGATACTCCAGAACTGCGTCAGCTTCAATAAGGTCAATACCGCGCAATGGTACCGGGACCGGGCGCGGGTGCTGGCCGAGGGTGAGCACGACCCCGGAGACCGGGCCGCGGCGTTCAAACTTGCCCGGGAATGGGGTGATACCATCCCGCTCGGCGTCATCTACCACTCAAAGCGCCCGGCCCTGCCGATACCCGAACGCGACCGGCCCGCGGACGCGAAGGCCCTGCTCGACCAACTTCTCCAGGACCTCGACTGACCGGTCGGGAAACCCGGACCGGAAGTAACCGCCGATAGACGCCTGCCTGTGCGTGACCGCACGCAGACAGGCCGATTCACGCCGATTCCGTCCCCCTCTCCTCGCTGAGGAGAGGATTGGGGTGAGGAGGGAGTCTACTGTCCCGGGATTCTTTACCGCTGGATTATGACCTTGTGGACGCTGGACGCATCACGCACAACGCCTGACGCTTGGCGTACGAAGTAGACTCCGGGCGCAAGGTGGCGGATATCGTTATCACCGGGAGTCAGCTCCATCACCTTCCGGCCGGAGATGTCGAGCAGCGCGGCGCGGGACAAGACCGAATTGCGCTCGGGCAATGCGGGCTCTCGCATCGGATGCGAAACGGATCGTGTCCCAAGACTCATGTCCCGCGGCAGGGCGAGGACGCCGCGGACGATCGTCGGGCCGGCCGGACGCGCCCGGGCTGCGACACCGCCTGCTTCCCCTACTCCGGGCAGGTCGTCACGCAACACCGACACGCTGGACCCTTCCCAGTTCGACACGAAGGTGCGATTGATCATCGGGTCCCATGCTATCCCCGACGGCCAGCCGCGCATCGTGAGCATGTCAACAACCTGATTGGTGCCGGCATCAAACACGACCAGCGTGTTCTCCCATGAACCGAGTAGCAGGTACACCTTATCGTTCAGGTGGTTCCACAGGATGCCGACCGGATAGCCTTCGGGCTCGTACCTGGTGACGGCGACGACACTGTCGGTCGCGCAGTCAATGACCGAGAGTTCGCCGGACCCAGCCGCGCTGACGTAGACGACGTTCCTGCGGCTGTTCCACGCTATCGGGTAGACCATCTCCATGTACAGCCGTTTCCGAATCCACCTCGTGGGCGCGTCTATGATAAGAAGCCCGTCTGCGCTGGCGCAGTAGATGGAGTTGTTCGTCGGATTGAAGACCATCTCAGTCGGCCCGCGCACATCGGTAATGGTGGTCATCACCCTGTCGGTCTCGCAGTCAATGACCGCGATAGACCGGTAGCGTGTGCAGTACATCCAGTTACTGTCCGCGTACCAGAATAGCCTGGTCGTGCTCGGCCCGGTCGTAATCGTAGCCACAATCTCATTCGTAGTGCCGTCAACCACGGTGACCAGACCCGAGTCCTGCATAAATGACGTATAGTGGGAGCAATACAGCTTGTTGCTCGTGCGGCTGAATGCCATGTGATTGTACAGGTCGCGTCCCGGCAGGCGGGCGACCGGTTCGTTGGTGTTGCCGTCTATAATCCAGATGTCGAGATCGCGCTGAGTAGTGCAGTATAGCTTGTTGTTCTCTGGGACCCAGCACAGGTCATGGGGACCCTGGCTCACGCCAATTGTGTCAGCAACGACCAGAGTGTTGCCGTCTATCACAGAAATGCAGGATGAACGGGCGTTGGCGGTGTAGAGCTGGCGGTTGATCGAGTTCCAGGCCACCCCGGCGGGCTTCGTGCCCACCTCGCTGCGGGCCAGTTCCGTCAGGGTTGCGCAATTGTACACCATGACTTCTCGCCGCTCTCCGTCTGTGATGTAGACAACATCGTTGCCCGGAATCCAGCGCACCTGGCTCAGCGCGTAGCCTGCGCGGATGACTGCGATTATGGCCTGAGAGCCGCAGTCCACCACGACCAAGGCGGTGGCCTGCGTGCTCTCCCCGGGCGGGCTTGAGCAGACGTAGAGCCGGTTGCGTGTGGTGTCGAGTTCGATGTCGGAGGCGGAGAAGATGTTCAGTGCTGCCAGAACACTGTCTCCTTCGCAGTCAATGACGGTCAGGCCGGGGTCGTGAGAGGCAACATACAACAGGTTCTCCCTGACGTTCCAGACGATGTCGTTGGGGTCGTATGGTACGGCCACCGAGTCCACCATGCTACCGGTAGCAAGGTCCACCACGGCAACCCACTCCGAGAGTGCCCCCGTGCAGTAGAGTTTGTCGTCCCTGGTGTTCAGAGCCAGCAGACCCTGATAGCGAAGAGGCGGCAATGGGATGACTCTAGTGACCGTATCGGCATCCGCATCCACGAGGTAGAGAGAATCGCGAAAGCCCGCGACGATGTAGCGATTGCGTGCTGAGTCCGGCATCATCCTCATCGGCAAGTCGGGGATGGGAATCGTTTTCGTGACGGCATTGGTGGCAAGGCTGACCACCGCGATGTAGTAGTCGCAGGCCACGTACATCTTGTTGCGCGATTCGTCCAGCATCAATGAGTAAGGATGCTCCAACGAACCGGAGATTGTGGCGACGATGTGGCCGGTCTGGCCGTCGGCGACTGTCACCGTGTTGCCCGCATAATCCGCAGTATAGACTCGATTGTGGGTCCGGCCCCACACCATGTCCGCAACCCGGTATCCGGTATCCCAGTGGCCGACCTTCCGATGTGACGTCCCGTCGAAGGCAACAACTCCGCCAGACTCCCAGCCCGCGACATACATCCGGTCGCTGGTCTCATTGTAGCTGAGGTGACGGGGATGGCCGATGCCGCTCAGGGGGTCGGGAAGTGGGATGGTCGTCTCGTACCGCTGCCCTGGAGCCGGTGACGCGAGCAGAAGCATCACGGCCAAGCAGCAGGTCGCAAGCCACCCCGACCCGGTCGGGTGTAGCGTAACGTCACGCGGTGACCACATATGGACCCCCTTCTGTTCCAGTTTGGCAGAATACGGAACATATCAGCATTCTTCAGCTCACGGCCAAGGGCTCGGGCACATTCACTGTGGGACAGCGCGGGCGGGGAGACTGCCCCGCCCGCGCTGTCAGCCGCTGTTGAGCTGTCATCTCTTGAGGGGCAGTTCGTTTCGCTACTTGCTGCCGCCACCGTAATCAGGCGGGTCACCCGGGTCAGTGGTTCGCGTCAGGGCCAGTTCGACGGTGATCCAAGTAGTGGGGTGCACGTAGTCCGCGCCACTGGACCATTCCGACCATCTCCACTGTCCTCCCGCGTAGGCCTTCGCCTTGAACGAGTAGACCGTTGCCGTATCGATTGGAATCTTGGGGTCGCTTTGTGAGCTGTGCCCCCACCGGAGATAGTTGTAGTTAGGCGGGTTGTGGAGTGTACCCGGTCTGATGGACAGGCGGATGAACGTCTGTAACGTTAGACAGGAGGTACCGAATGGAAGCTGCGAAGCCAGCTCGCAAGAGCTACACACGCGAGTTCAAGCGTGAGGCGGTCCGGCTGACGACCGAGGGCGGCGTGTCGGTTGCTCAGGCGGCCCGGGACCTGGGCATCAACGAGAA
>JAWOHE010000059.1:0-13852 GCA_046485285.1 bacterium | reverse complement strand
GTCCAGGTTCTCCTGGGTCAGTTCGGCAATCACCGCGTTCTTCCGGCGCAACTGCTCTTCCAGCACCGCGACTTGACGCCGGCCGGTTCCGCCGTCGGTGTGCGCGAATACGGCTCCGGCATGCTTGAACAGCAAACCCCGCCACTTGTAGTAAATGCTGACGGCTACGCCCCGCCGACGGCAGACCTCTGTAACGTTGCCGGTCGTTGCGCCCTCGAGCAGTATCTCCAGCTTCTCACGCGGGCTGAAAGCCCGTCTTGCAGCTCTCGGTTCCTGGTCCATTTTGACCTCGCTATGCCATCATAACCCTCCCCAAATCAAAAGCCACTTTTGTCCCACTCTCTGTGAAGCATTTCAATTTCTCCACTCCGGCTTCGCGGCCGTCGGTCGAAATGACAGCGTCGGTCGGACGACGGCACCGCGGGCAGACGTCCCAGCGGCGTCATTCCAACGGGGGCGGCGCAGCCACCGATTGGAGGAATCCCTTGGGCCGGGTTCGGTGCGGGACCGGAAAGGATCTCTCCACTTTGGGCCCACGGCCCTCCGGTCGAGATGTCGGGCGGGGAGGGGAGAGGAACCAGACACGAAGGCACGAGGTCGAGAAGGGAGGCATCTCCCTTCCAGGGCAGGTCGTGGCTGGGTCTTGGCTACCGGCTCAGCCCGGTGGGGCCGCGTCTGGTCTTTGATCGAGCGCGGCGGGCGAGCCTGACGACCGCGGCGAGGAGGAGGATGCCGAGGCAGAGCCTGAGGAACCAGTCGCCCCGGCGAACGTAGGGCGTCGGCGGGAGCGGGCGGGGGACCGTGCCGAAGAGGACGGCCTGCCGGAAGAGGTTCGTGCGGGCGAGGACGCGGCCGAACGGGTCGATGATGAAGGAGATGCCGTTGTTGGCGCTGCGGACCATCGGCGCGCCGGTTTCGACCGCGCGCATCACCGCGATTTCGGCGTGCTGGTGGATGCCGGGGAGCCGGCCGAACCAGCCGTCGTTGGTGACGACGACGTGGAGCTCGGAGCCGCGGCGGACAAACTCGCGGGTGAGGTCGGGGAAGATGGCCTCGTAGCAGACGAGGCAGGAGAGCGTGCCTTTCCGCCAGTCGAAGACGCGGAGCTCCCGGCCGCGGTCCCAGTTGCCCATGTCCGCGGTGCCGATGATGCGCCGGAGAGCCGGGAGTTCATCGACGTAGGGAATCTTCTCGGAGAACGGCACGAGCCGGAGCTTGTAGTGGCGCTGGCGGATCGAGTCCTCGCCGGGCCGGAGCAGGACCGCGCCGTTGTGCCAGGTGCCGCGCGGGACGTCGTGGAGCGGCGTGCCGGTGAGAATCTCGAGGTCGAGGCTGTCGACGAGCGCGCGGAGCGCCGGGCCGATGGTGTTTGAGGTGGTGACGTCGACGAGGGTGGCGGTTTCCGGGAAGACGACGAGGTCGGGCTTCGCGCCGGCCGCCTCGCGGGTGAGCCGGAGCAGGTCGGCCTGGATCCGCTCGCGGGAGTCCCAGTCGCCCTTGTCGTCAGGCGCGACGTCGGGCTGGATGACGGCGACAGTGAACCAGTCCTCGAGCGGGCGGGTGCGGAGCCGCCAGAGCCCGAGCGGGAGGGCGAAGGCGAGGACGAGCCCGGCCGCGACGATTGCACGGCTGCGCGCGGGACGGCGGAGCGGGAGGATGAGCCGGTAGAGGAGGAGGTTGACGAGGACGACCCAGGCCGAGACAAGGTAGACGCCGCCGAGGGCCGCGGGCTGGATGAACGGCAGCCAGGGCGTCATCGCGTAGCCGAGGAAGTTCCACGGGAAGGCGATCTGAAGCGTGGCGCGGGCGAACTCGAGCAGGGGCCAGAGGAGGGGCGCGGTCCAGAGCCCGAGGCGGCGGGCGAGGAGCGCGAACACGCCGACGTAGAGTCCGAGGTAGCCGAAGAGGACAGTGACACCGACGTTGAGCAGGACCCGGGTGACCGGCTCGACCGGGACGATGAGGAACCACAGCCACCAGAAGTGGCAGGCCGCGGCGAGCGTGCCGAACAGCCAGCCCCAGAGGAAGACCCGGCGCAGGCCCCGGGTCTCGATCGCCGCGAAGAGCGGAACGAGCGCGAGGAGCGCGAGGAACCGGAACGGGAAGGGCGCGAAGGCGAGGCAGAGGCCGCCGGCCGCGGCGGCGAGGATCAGGAACCGGCGGATGTGAGCTTGACCTCGCGGTGCTCCGTCGCCGACAGGTAGAAGGCGTCGGCGAGCTGGTTGATGAGCAGCGCGTCGGCGGCCGGGATGGCGGGCGCGACGTCGCGGACGAGCGAGTCAATCCAGAGGTCGGCAAGGAGCTTGTGGGAGGCGCGCTGCATTCCCTTGGTCGGGATGCGCGGGGTGACGTTGACGAGGTGGCCATGCATTTCCTTGTGGATCTGGACCGGGTTGAGGAGCGCCGCGCCGGCCGAGCCGAAGGCGTTGAAGTAGCGGAAGTCGTTCTCGAGCGTCACGCTCCAGCCGACCTCGACGGTGAGCAGGACGTCGTCGTCGAAGCGGAGCATCGCGAAGGCGGTGTCCTCGACGTCGCTCCGGCCGGGCCGGAGGTGGACGACGCCGGTGATCGAGCGGGGGAGTCGGGGCCGGAGCAGCCAGAGCGCAAAGTCGAGGAGCGGCGTGCCGAGGCTGAGGAAGGCGCCGCCGCCGGCACGGATGCGCTGGCCGCGCCAGCCCTCGAGCGACCACATCTCGCGGCCCTGGAGCCAGCCGGTCTTGCAGTAGTAGACGTCGCCGAGCTCACCGCCCTCGATGAACCGGCGGATTGTCTGGACATCGGGCCGGAGCCGGGTGTTGAGGCAGGGGACGAGCCGGCGGCCGAGTCGCTCCGCGGTCGCGATCATCGCCGACGCCTCCTCGCTGTTGAGCGCGAGCGGGACCTCGCAGAGGACGTCCTTGCCGTACTCCATCGCCGCGATCGCCATCGGCGCGTGGAGGTGGTTCGGGGTGGCGATGACGCAGGCGTCAATGCCTTCGTCGGCGGTCAGGTCGTCGAAGTCGAGGTAGTAGCGATCGATGCCGTGGAGCCGGCGGAGATGGTTGATCTTGCGGATGTCCGGGTCGCAGAGCGCGACGATTTCGACGTTGCGGTTCTGGCGCAGGGCCGGGATGTGGGCGAGCTGGGACTGCGCGCCGCAGCCGACGACCGCGACGCGGACCGGTGTCTTCATACCGCGTCGAGGACGCGGACGCGCCGGCCTTCGACCTTCAGTTTTCCTTCGCAGAACAGCCGCACCGCCTCGGGGTAGGCCTGGTGCTCTTCGATGATGACCCGGAGTGCTAGCTGCTCGGGTGTGTCCTCCTCGCGGACCGGTATCGCACGCTGGACGATTATTGGCCCGGCGTCGACCTCGTTGGTGACGAAGTGAACCGTGCAGCCGGTGACCTTGACCCCGGCGGCGAGGACCGCGGCGTGGATGTCGAGGCCCTGGAGCCCGGCGAAGGCCGGGAGCAGGGACGGGTGGATGTTCATTATCCGTTCCGGGTAGTGGTCGACGAAGGTCGGCGAGAGGATGCGCATGAAGCCGGCCAGGCAGACGAGGCCGACCTCGTAGTGGTCAAGGTTGCGGATGAGATCGAGCTCGAAGGACTGGCGGGTCTTGAAGTCGCGGTGGCTGACGACGATGGCCGGGATATCGAGTCTTTCGGCACGCTTGAGCGCCGGGGCATCGGGCTCGTTGACGATGAGCACGCGGATGCCGGCCTCGAAGGCGTCGCGCTGGAGCGCCCGGGCGAGCGCTTCGAAGTTCGAACCGCGCCCGGACGCGAGAACGCCGACACCAACCTTGGACATCAAGGCATTGTAGTTGTGCCGGCGCGGTTGTCAATCGCGCGCCGGCGCATCGGTCGGTGCGGTGACCCGCCCATGCAGGTCGTGGTCGTCCGAGCCGGTGACGAGAACCCGGTGGAACTGACCGGGCGTCGCGGGCGGGCCGGAGAGGCGGACGACCCCGTCGACCTCCGGGGCGTCCCACTCGGTGCGGCCGATGTCGGGCATGTCGGCGATGATGGTGACGGTCCGGCCCCGGAGTGCGCGGAGGCGGCGGCGGGAGATTGCCGACTGGAGCGCGATGACCCGTTCGAGCCGTTCCCGGAGGACCGGCGCCGGAACCCGGGGTCGGAGCCGCGCGGCCGGGGTGCCGGCCTCGGCCGAGTAGGCGTAGGCGCCGAGCCGGTCGAACTCGACCGCACGCAGGAAGTCGAGGAGTTCCCGGAACTCGGCGTCGGTCTCGCCCGGGAAGCCGACGATGACGGTGGTTCGCAGTCGCATCCCGGGCACGGCCCGGAGCCGGGCGATGAGGCGTTCGAGGTCGGCACGTGAGTAGCCCCGGTTCATTGCGGCGAGGACGCGGTCGGCGGCGTGCTGGACCGGGAGGTCGACGTACCGGCAGAGCCGGGACGCGGTCGAGAACCGGGCGACGAGCTCGTCGGTGAAGCGCACCGGGTGCGCGTACATCAGCCGCAGCCAGGCGACGCCGGGCAGGGCGGCGAGACGGTCGATGAGCCGGGGCAGGACGAGCCTGTGCATGGTGTCGCGGCCGTAGGCGGTGGTGTCCTGGGCGACGAGGATGAGTTCGCGGGCGCCGGCCCGGGCGAGCCGGCCGGCCTCGGCCGCGATGTCGGGCAGGCGGCGAGAGCGGAACCGGCCGCGGATGTCCGGGATGAGGCAGTAGCTGCAGCGGTTGTCGCAGCCGTCGGCGACCCGGAGGTAGGCGTAGTGGCGTGGTGTCGAGATTAGTCGGTCGGGCGAGCCGGTGCCGGATGGCGACTCGGAGCAGGCGTAGCCGGCCCGGACCTTGAGCAGGCGCGGAATCTCGGCCAGGTAGTCGACCCCGGCGAGCAATTCGACTTCCGGGAACCGGCGGTGAAGCCTGCGGCCGTAGCGCTGGACGAGACAGCCGGCGACGACGACCCGGAGCGCGGGGTTGCGGCGCCGGGCGGCGAGCGCGCGGCGGATCGCGGCCTCCGACTCGCGGACCGCGGAGCGGAGGAATGCGCAGGTTGTGACGACCGCAACGTCGGCCGCGGCGAGGTCGGCGGTCAGCGCGTAGCCGGCCCGGCCGAGCGAGGCGAGCGTGCTCTCGGCGTCGACACGGTTCTTGGGGCAGCCGAGCAGGATGACGGCCGCAGCCGGGCGGTCGGGCAAGGCAATCAGGCCTTCATCATCTTCCCGGTCGCCTCGGCGATCGGGTTGCCGGTCTCATCAACGAGGCGGCTCTCGCCGATGAGCAGTCGGCCGCGCTCCCGGACGATGCGGCCGAAGCCGTGAACCAGGCGGCCGACCGGCATCGGCCGGCGATAGCGGACCGAGAGCTCGCCGGTGAGCGATTCGCAGCCGCGCTCGCTCGCGGCCCAGGCAATCAGCTCGTCGAGCAAGGTGGCGACGATGCCGCCGTGGACGATGCCCTCCCAGCCCTGGAAGCGGTCCGGGCAGACGAACTCGAACCCGACTCCGTCGTCGGCCGGCCGGATATCGAGCCGGAGGCCGTGCGGGTTGTTGCGGCCGCAGGCGAAGCAGACACCGCTGTCCCTGACCGGCATCGGCTACTCGACGGTCGTGCCGGGCGGCGGGTCGAACCGGAACAGCGCGGGCGCGAGGTCCGGGTTCCATTGCTGGGACCTGAGCACGAACCGGTAGTGGCTGCCCCAGGCATCGAAGAACTCAAAGGCGTCGATGCGGCGTCGGTCGCGGGCAAGTTCCAGCTTGAGGTCCTGGAGCGCGGGCATCTCGTCGGCGGACTCGACGAAGGCGATCGTCGTGCCGTCCGGGCCGGCCTCGAAACGGGCGGTTGTCAGGGTGTCGAGCACCGGCTCGATGAACGCGAGTATCGGAATCGCCCGGGGCTGGACCTCGCGCACGGCCCGGTGTTCGTCCGGGAAGTGGAACCAGAGCACGGTGTCATTGGCGACAATGAGCTGGCGCTGGGGGCTGGTGACCTCGAGCCGGTAGCGGTCCGGAAGCACCGACCAGAAGCTGCCCGAGAACTCCTGGGTCGAGCCGTCAAGCTCGGAGTGGATGGTTTCGTCGAAACTGCCGGAGAGCGAGCGGAGCCCGAGGTAGTGTTCGCGCAGGCGCGGCCAGAGTGAGTCGGCGGCCGGGACGGCGAGCAGGGCGACGGCGAGTAGCGCATGGATCATTGGAATCGAGGATACCGGCGCGGTCGGTGCTGTCAACCGGCGGTTGACAGTGGTGGTAGGGACGGGCTAGAATGGACGACAATGTTGGAATGCCCGGCCGCAGGTCGCGAGCCGCTCACGCGCGCGGGCGGGGCCAGGGGCGTTCGATGAGCAGCACGGCGATCCGGATGGGACTCGCGGTACGGCAGAATGACGTCCTGATTGCCGGGCGGCTGATCGAGTACCCGGGCGTTCTGCCTCTTACTCATCCGGCGGCGATCGCGGGCTGGCAGCCGGCCCTGCGCTGGGACGGCGGCGTCCTGGTCCTCCACGACCGGGATGAATTCCGGACCCTGTCGGCTCTCGAGAAGCAACTCGAGGTCAACCGGTGCCACGCCGAGGCACGGCTGGCACTCGCCCGGTCCGGCGCGCTCGACTTGGACGCGGACGAGGAGGAGTTTACGGTCCAGCGCGCGGTCGGCATCCTGCCTGGTCTCGAAGACCAGCGGTTCCTCGAGCTGGCGAGCTGTCACGACCTGTCGCCCGAGCGCATGACCAGTAGTCCGCACCGGTTCCTAGACGGGATCGTGCTGGTCGAGCGCGAGTTCGGCCAAGCGACCGCCTTGGGGTACGGCTTCCTGTTGCTGGCCGGGGTCCGGGCGCGGGACGACCTGGTCAAGTATGGCCGCCGGATCGAGGAGGCGTTCGGCCGGGTCATCGGCCGGCCGGGCGTGGCGGCTCTGCTCGAGTCCGCGGGCGGGCCGCGGTTGATGAATCAGGGCCAGCGAAACCGGCTGATGCGCCAGGCGCTCCAGGCGCTGGCCGACTTGCCCAGGCGGCGGTCCGGACCGGTGTTCCTGCTGACCCAGGTGGTGGACGGGTTCCTGGGGCTCCGGCCGGGCGGAGTCGGCACAAGTTTCGGGTTGGCGGTGCTCGATGCGCTCCTGATGGCCAAGCTTGATTTCCGGGTCGGGTTGCTCGTGCGCGAGGGCCGGTACTACCTCTCGGTGGCCGCTCCGGGCCAGGACGCCGAACTGTGGGACCCGCTCGAACCTGCGGCGCGGGTCCCGGTCGTCACGGTGCGGCGGCTCTCGACAGCGGATGTCCTTGTCGATGGCTACGTACATCTCGCCCGCGGCTACGTCAGCAACCGGGCCTACTCCCACGTCGAGCGGGTTGCCCGCTGGCTGCTCGGGATGAAGCCGGACCTGCCTGATGCCCACGAACTGCTGGCCATTAGCTGTGTCGGGCAGGGTCGGCCCCAGGAGGCGGTTGAACACTGCCGGCGCGCGCTCGCCTCGGACCAGCGCCAGCCGGAAACCTGGCTGGTCCAGGGCAATGCCTGGTCCCTCATGTCGCGCTGGCAAGAGGCAATTGACAGCTACAGGCGTGCAATCGGGCTCAGGGTTGGCTATGCCGAGGCCTACAACAACCTTGGGCTGGCGCTCGATCGCAATGGCGAACACGAACGGGCGGTGGGTGCGTTCGAGGAAGCACTCCGTACCAGGCCAGACTATGCTGAAGCCCTGTATAACCTCGGCAACTCGCTGCTCGAGCACGAGCATCTGGATGAGGCAATCGATGCCTACAGGCGCGCGGTCGAAGCCAGCCCGAGGTTTGCCGGCGCGCACTACAACATGGGTCAGGCCTACTACCGCAAGGGCGAGAAGCGCAAGGCGCTGGAGGCCTACCGGGCCGCAGTCGACTCCAACCCCAAGCACGCCGGAGCTTGGCACAACCTCGGTATTGTTTACCGCGACCTCGGCGAGCCGCAACGGGCGGTCGAGGCCATCGAGCGGGCGGTGGCAATCAACCCGACCCTGTTTCGCTGACGCCGCGGCGTCCCGCTTCCTGTTCACGGCGGCTCCAGTGCCGCCACGGTTCATCCTGTCCGCGCGCCGGGCCGGACCGGTGGGTTAGCGTGGTTCGATCCGGAGCCTGCGCTCGAAATCCGGGTTGACTTCCCCGCCCAGCCGTCGGACAGCCTCAAGTTCGGCTTCGGCTTCCTGAAGTCGGCCGAGATTAAACAACGCGACCGCACGGTTGTGGTGGAGCGGCGCTGCATCCGGGGTCTGGGTCAGCATAGTGTCGTAGAGCGCCAGGGCTTCCCCAAACCGACCCAGCCTTTGGAGCGCGCTACCGACCGCGAAGCGGTATCTCGGCTCGGCCGGGTTGAGCTCGACACTCCGTCGGTAGGAGCGGAGCGCCTCTTCGCTGCGGTCGAAGCGTTCCAGGAGCTGTCCGTGGTGGTAGTACATCGCCGGGTCGGTCGGCCGGCCGGCGGTTGACACCTCGAACTGCCCGAGCGCGCCCCGGTAGTCGCCCCGGGCGAGCATCATCATCCCGAGCCCGTGGGCCGCGCGCGGGTGGCCAGGCATCAGTTCCAGTGCCTCGCGATAGGTCCGGGTTGCAGCCGCGGTATCGCCCTCGTGATAGTAGGTGGCGGCGAGATTGACGAGGCTCTGGGCGTGTTCGTTACGTCGGTCTGCCGTCCGTACCGGGGCCAGCGTGACTGCGAGACCCGCGAGGACGAGCACGAGCAGGGCTGCGAGCCGCCGGTAGCGCCGGGCCAAGAGCAGATCGAGAAGCCGGGCAGTCGTGCCGCCCGCAAAAGGCAGAAGTGCTGCAACAGCCGGCAGGCGGTAACGGGCGAGGACGAAGAAGGTGATTACCGATGCGGCATAGAGCAGGAGGAAGAGCGCGAGAGCGCGATGAGCGGCCGAGCGTCGGAAGAACAGGAGGAGCCCGGCGAGGCCGAGCGAGAAGACGACCGCGAACCCGGGCAGCGGCAGGCGCAGGACCGGCGAGTGGCGAGCCATGAAGCTCAAGTCGTAGTTGTCCGGTATTTCGGTCCGGTTCAGGAAGAGGACGGCCTTGCGGGCGAGAAGCCGAAGCGACGCGGCTGGCTGGCGCGTGAGCTGCTCAATTGTCCGGCTGAGATAGAACCGTGACAGCTCACCGTAACCGAGACCGCGGCCGGATTGTGTTTCGGCCCAGGTCCTGAGGTCGGTCTCCTCGTAGAGCGGGCTTGCCCGAAGCCAGGGTGGAGCTTCGTACTGGCCGGTGCGGTTGTGCGGGCCGTTGCCGATGTAGAGGTTCTGGCCGGCTTGGGTCGTGGTCAGGAGCGGCTCCCGGGCAAGGATGGTGTTGCGTAGCGCGACCGGCCCGATGACCGTGGCGAGCGCGGCTGCGGCAATAAGCGCGTGGCGCGTCCTGCGCTGGCCGCGGAGCGCGTAGAGCATTACGAGCAGGGGTGCCAGGACGAGAAGGTTGGCGCGTACCAACGCCGCGAGGCCGAGAGCGACCCCGGCGAGCGGCGGCCAGCGGTCCCGTTTCTCAGCGAGGCTGCAGGCCGTCGCCCAGGCCGCGAGTGCGACCAGGAAGACGGCAAGCGCCGTCTTCTCAATGACACCCTCATAGAAGATGAAAACTGGGTAGACCGCGGTTAGCAGTCCAGCCGCGACCGCGGCCCGGAATTCGAACAGGCGGCGGGTCGTGTCGAAGACTAGCGCGATGGCCGCGAGACCCAGCACGAGCTGGAAGACGTAGACCGCGAGGTACCGGTGGCCGAAGATGAGGTAGAGGAGCGCAAGGACGTGAGGATAGAGCGGGTCCTGGTAGAATGGCCGGGCCGGCGCGGCACCGTCCCGGATCGCCAGTGCGAGTTGGTCATAGGCCTGGCCGTCAATCATTGGCCTCGTGAAGTAGGGTGACTCGCTGAGCCCGGCCAGGTGGACGACCCGCAGGCCCAGCCCGAGCACGCAGAGCAGTCCAAGGGCGACCGCGATGCCGGTGCGGCCCGCCTTCGCCGGCACGTTCACGCCACCAGTCTAGGCGATTGCCGAAGCGAAGCAAGCCACCGTCGCGCAAGTCACGCGACGACTGGATGTTGACAGCCCGGGCAGGCGGTCTATACTGTCTCAGCGTCAGGAGCTAGGGTGGCAGATCTTCAAGCCCAGCGGGCGCCGGGTTACCATCACGAAGACACACTGTCGGTACCAAGCCTGAGGAGGTGACGATGACTTGTTCAGGGCGTGCGGTCCGAGCAACGCTGGCGGTTGCTGTTCTTTTCGCCGGCATTGCCGCCGGCCAGGTCACGGTGTGGCGTTCACAGTGGGATGCCGGCCGCGACAGGCGGGACGAGATCCTGGCGATGGCCTTGACTCCGGAGGGAGATGTGGTTGCCACCGGTTTCTCGCGCATCTCCTACTCGCCGCTCGAAGATGAGATTTCCACGGTCAAGTTCTCGGCTGAGGACGGCGAGGTCGTCTGGTCTCGGGCCTTTCGGGCACGCGACTCCACAGTTCCGACAGCGATAGCCATCGATTCCGCAGGCAACGTCTTCGTCACCGGCAACATCCGCGTGCTCCGCAGCGATACGAGCGAGTGGGTGGTGCTGAAGTACCTTCCGGACGGGACCGAGGCCTGGCGGATGCGCTATCACTACCTGCTTACGGATGCGGCAATGGCGGTCGTTCCGGACGGTGCGAACGGGTGCTACGTCGCAGGATACAGCTCGAACAGCTCGGGCAATCTGGACATGATCATCGCCCAGTATCCAGCGGACGACGTGCCGGGCTGGCGAACCAGGCTCAATGGTGCCGCGGATGGCAATGACGCGGCCTACAGGCTGGTATCCGACGACGCCGGACACCTCTATGCCGCGGGCTACACCTGGACCGGCACGACTGATGGCAACGCCTATTGGCTGGTCAAGCTGGAAGCGGCAAATGGTGATACGGTTTGGACCCGAACCTACAACGGCTCGGCCGGGCCGGGTGACCCGCGCGACGATCGAGCCTACGGACTGGCGCTTGGCCCGGGCGGAGACATCTACGTCGCCGGCCGCGCCGGCGAGGCGGGGACCTGGTATGACGCCACGACCGTGTGCTGGGCCCCGGATGGCACTCGGCGCTGGGTCAACCGGTTCGACGCCGGCCACAATACCGAGGACTGCGCGACCGAGATCGCGGTTGACCCGACCGGCAACGCCTACTGCGGCGGGCACACTATTGCGTATTACCCGGATTCAGAGCGGGACTTCCTCTTGTTCAAGATCGACGCCAACGGAAACACCGCCTGGTATCAGGTCTTCGACCCCGGACTCGAGGACGACGACTCGTGCACGGCGGTGGCGCTGGATGACAAGGGCAATGTCTATGCCGCCGGGGCAGTTCCAGACGTAACCGGCTGCCCGGACTGGGTCGTGTTCAAGTTCAGCCCGGATGGCACGCGCCGCTGGATGCACTCGTCCGGGGTCTACGACGAGGATGACAGTCCGTTCTCGCTCCTGCTCGACTCGCTCGGCCATGTCTATGTCGGCGGGACCGACTACTACCAAGGCAGCGAGGATTTCGCGGTACTCAAGCTGGGTCAGCGTGACGTCAGCGCGACGCAGGTGCTCCAGCCGACCGATACCCTGAGGCTCTGGGCCGAGGTTCGACCGCGCGCGCGTGTCCGCAACCACTCGTCGGTGGCTCTGAGCTTCCCGGTCTGGCTCTACATCGGCAGCTTCTACTTCGACGCCCGTTACGTTGCGGACCTGGCTCCTTACGACTCTGCCGAAGTCGAGTTTGCTCCCTGGCAGGTCCGCGATATCGGCGAGCATTCCATCGTCTGTTTCACCGCGATGCCCGGGGACCAGGAGCCGGCGAACGATACGATCCGCGCATCCGTGACGACGGTTCCCGGCTGGGAACTGCTCGCCCCGATGCCACAGACGGAAGGCAGCCGCCAACGGGACGTGAAGGATGGTGGGTCGCTGGTCTGTTACGGCGACACGCTAGTGTTCGGGCTCAAGGGCAACAACACAGTCGAGTTCTACTGCTACGATGTGCGGCGCGATACCTGGCTGCAGGCCGACTCCGTGCCCCGCCAGGGTCCATCAGGGCGGGCGAAGCGGGTCAAGAAGGGGGCGAGACTGACGACAGCGCCCGGCCGCGTCTTCGCCCTCAAGGGCAACAACACTGATGACTTCCTGTGTTACCCGGTAAGCGGCGATTCCGGCTGGCTGTTCCTTGCACCATACCCGCCGGGCGGCGGCCGCCGGGTCAAGGGTGGCGGCGGATTGGCCTACGTCGCGTCACGCGACCGCATTTACTCCTCGAAGGGGGCGAACACCCGGGAGTTTTTCGCGTATGACCTGGCCGCGAATGAGTGGTTGACGATGGCTGACGTTCATCCCGGACCCAAGGGTCGCAAGGTCAAGCAGGGCTCCTGCCTTGCCTATGACGGCGGCGACACGATTTACCTGCTGAAGGCCAACTACCAGGAGTTCTGCGCCTACTCGATTGCCGGTGATACCTGGATTGCCAAGCCGGCCCTGCCGTTCAGTGCCTATGGCCGCAAGCGCAAGGTCAAGAAGGACGGCGCTCTTGCGTTCGACCCGGTCACGCGGCGCGTCTGGGCCTCCAAAGGCGGCAAGTCGAGCGAGTGGTGGTACTTCGACGTCAGCGGCGACACTTGGGTCGAAGCACTGCAGGATACCATCCCGATGGGGCCCTCGGGTAAGGCACCTGCTGCCGGCAGTGCGGTTGCCTACGGCGCGGGCAAGGTCTACTTCCTCAAAGGGAACAAGACGCTCGAATTCTGGCGCTACAACGCCGACCTCCCGCTCCACCCGGGGGGTGGGTCTGATGAGGTGATGGCCGGCGCGTCTGTGCCTGTCCTGCCCAGCCCGGAACTGTCCTTGATGCCGAACCCGTTTGCCGACCGGGCCCAGCTTCGGTTCAGCCTGCCGGTGGCCGGCCGGGTTCGTCTTGTGCTCTTCGACGTCAGCGGCCGCGAGGCGCTTTGCATCGTTAACGAGGAGCGTAAGGCCGGTGAGCACCGTGTCGCGCTCACGGGCGCCGGGTTGGCCCGGGGCGTGTACTTCGTCCGGCTGGTGTTCGATACGCCCTCCGGTACTGCCGTAGCCGGACAGAAGGTCGTACTCCTGGAGAGCCGGCCTTGAACCAGCCTCCGAATCGCCGCGCCGTTATCTGTCCGGGTTGATGCGTCCCTGATTGCCAAGTCGGCGTCAGCCGTAGGCAGAGAACTCAGTGCCGGGCGAGGTAGCAGCCCCGCCCGGCACTTCTTTGCGGCCTTTCGTCAGTCGGTCAGGATGACCTTGACCTTGAGCGCTTGGCAGTGGGTATCGAGGCGTACGAAGTAGACTCCGTGGGCAACCCGTCGGCCCGAGTCGTCGGCTCCGTTCCAGACCGTTCGGTGACTGCCGGCGCGCATCGGGCCCCCCTGCAGCGTGCGGACCGAGCGGCCTGCTGCATCATAGACTCGCAGGTTGACGTCAGTATCACGCGCCAGGCTGTAGCGGACCGTTGCCGTTCGGCTGAATGGGTTGGGTGACACCACCAGCGGGAGCCGGTCGAGCCCGGCGGGTTTCGGCGAGTCAACCACACCGGTCATTGGTTCCTCGGTTGTGAACTTGATTGCCCGGCCGGACTCGATTGGCAGGGATCCGCGATGGTAGACACCGTTGAACAGGCACTCGATGCCGATTGCGGTCGTCGAGTCGTTGATGCCGGTCGTCGTCGAAGCGTAGTTGTTCGCGGTCAGGTACTGGTAAGTGAACACGCTGTTGCCGTCCGGCGCCGCCAGCGTCGTGTCGTAGATAACGACCTGGAACCACTCGTAGACGTTCCGGCTCGAGTAGTACGGCATCGAGTCGTACTGGACAATCAGCCGGCGGTTCGCCGCGTCGTGGTGCCACCAGACCCCGCCCGACGTCGGCGGGT
>JAWOHE010000035.1:0-26734 GCA_046485285.1 bacterium | reverse complement strand
CGGCGGGTTCCTGCCGGACGGCAGGCGGTTCTTCCCGTACTTCAGCGACAGGCGGGGGTTCAGCAGTTGAGGCTGGTTTGGCCTCGACTTCCGGCCCGGGAGCCGGTCCGGGCGCGACCGCGACCGGTGCGGGCGAGGCGGCGATGAGTTCTTCCAGCAGTTCGTCGGCTCCGGCGGCGTCTTCGTCCGTTATCTCGTCGTCAGGCGGCGGCCCGCCGAGAGCCGCGACTCTGGCCCTGACGCCCCGCAGGCGGGCCTGGCTGGGTTCGTCGGCGGCGAGCTCGAGCTCGAGCAGGGCGAGCGCCGCGAGGTAGCTGTCCAGCGCTTCCTGCTTCCCGCCGTCGCGTTCGGCCTTTTCGGCGTGCTCGATGCGGGCGTCGAGCTGGGTCCGGTTGATGAGCAGGCCGATTTCCTGCTCGAGCTTCCTGAGGGGCCTTGCGTCATAGAGCCTTGGGGCGCTTTCGCGGACGCGGGACAGCACCGCGGAGAGAGCCTCGAGCCGCTCGGCGCGGGCGGCCGGCGGGTCCGTTTCCGCCGCCGCCTTCTTGAGGTCGCGCCTGAGGTCGTCGAGGATGAGGTCGTCTTTCCTGCCGCTGTAGCGCGCGACGAGCTCGGACGGGAGCGGCTTCGAGATGTTGATGCCCATCAGCTCGAACTTGGCGAGGCTGTTCGCCGTCCTGATGATTTCGTCGCAGCCGGAGAGCCGGGCGGCGAGCTCGGTCGAGTCGTTGATGAGCTCCCGGGCCTGGTTGATGACCTGGAGCCGGCTCTGGACGAGGCGCCTCAGCTTGGCCTGGCACTCACTGCAGATGCCGTCGGTGTGAAGCGACAGGAGCCACTTGGACTTGTTACATAGCTTGCAGTTTGCCATTGAGAGACACTCCGGACCATCCATCCATCAAATACATCCTCGGCAGTGTATCCCCGGTTGCCCGTCCCGTCAAGCGCCGGGTGCGGGCTCTCGCGTGAGGGGCGAGTTCGGTCGAAATGACAGGCAGCGGAGAGGGATTTCTCCACTTCGGTCGAAATGACGGGCGGGGAGGGGAGAGGAACCAGACACGAAGGCACGAGGACAGGGCGCAGTTCCCAACATTGAACCTTGAACTGTGAACCCTGAACCACGGCCCGCACAGGCCGGCTTGACTTCCGGGCCGCGAGCGGCAAGCTGATGGCAGTGTGAACCGCACCACAGGCCCGAACCCGTCCGCGCCCGCCGGAGCGTAGCCGGAGCGTGGCAATCGACCTCGGACCGGGCGGGACCTTCGCCGGGATGCTGGCGCTGGCGCGCGAGCGGGGCCGGCGGCGCTGCGTGGTCGCCTGCGGCGAGGACTGCGCGACGATCGAGGCGCTGGCCGAGGCCGAGCGCGAGGGCATAGCCGGCGGCGCGCTGTACGGCGACGGGGAGCGCATCCGGACCATCTGCGCGAGCCTGAAGGTGGACCCGGGCCGGTTCGATGTTCGCGACGTGTCCGACCCGGCCGCGGCGGTGGAGTCGGCGGTGCGCGACGTCGCAGCCAATGGCGACTTCCTGATGAAGGGCCAGGTCGACTCGGCGGTGTTCCTGAAAGGGGTCCTGGCCGAGGAGTCGGGCCTGCGCGGCGACCGGATCCTGAGCCACGTCGCCTACCTCGAGCTGCCGAGCTACCACAAGGCGCTGGCAATCACCGACGGCGGGATAAACGCCGAGCTCGACCTGAAGCGGAAGATCGACATCGTCCGCAATGCGGTCGAGCTGTCCCGCTTCCTGGGCAACTCGCGGCCGAAGGTGGCGCTCCTGTCGGCGGTCGAGAGGATCAAGCTGAACATCGCCGAGACGCTGGACTGGGCGATAATCACCCGGATGGGCGAGCAGGGCGAGTTCGGCGAGGCGGTAATCGAGGGCCCGCTGGCGGTCGACGTCGCGCTGTCGGCCGAGGCCGCCAGGGTCAAGCGGGTGGCGAGCGTGGTCGCGGGCGACGTCGATATCCTGGTCGTGCCGTCGATGGCGACCGGCAACGTGCTGGCAAAGGGCCTGCAGTACCTGGGTGGGGCGAAGGCCTGCGGCCTGGTGGTCGGCGCGAGGAAGCCGGTCGTAATGCTATCGCGGGCCGACACTTCCGAAACGAAGCTATACTCAATGGCAATGGGGAATCTCGTATCATGGCGATGAAAAGCGAAGCGGTCCGCACCGACAGGGCGCCGGCGCCGGTCGGTCCCTACAGTCAGGCAGTCAAGGCAGGCGGGTTCGTGTTCACTTCGGGGCAGATCCCGCTCGACCCGGCGACCGGGCAGATGGCGGCGGGCGACGTGAAGGCCGAGGCGGAGATGGTGTTCCGCAACCTCGCGGCGGTGCTGGAGGCGGCCGGCACGAGCCTGGACCGGGCGGTCAAGGTGCTGGTCTTCCTGACCGACATGGCCGATTTCGGCGCGGTCAACGAGGTCTATGCCCGCTGGTTCAAGGAGCCTTTTCCGGCCCGGTCGTGCGTAGCCGTCGCCGGCCTGCCGAAGGGCGCCCGGGTCGAGATTGAGCTGGTCGCGCTGGCCTAGCGTCGCGCTCGCGGTCGTCGCGCTCGGAGCCGCTGCCCGGGCCGGCGTGGCCGAGGAGGTGCGGCGCGCGGTGGCGCTGGGCTACGACCAGCAGTATGACAGCGCGTGGCAGGTCATTCATCGGGTGCCGGCCGCGGACAGCCTCGCGCCGCTGGTCGCGTTCTGGCGGGCGGCGCTGGTCCAGATGCTGCTCTACGATTCCGGCGACCCGGCGCTGGTTGACTCCTTCTACCGTACGAGCGAACGGGCGGTCGAGGTCTGCCGCGCCCGGCTCCGGCAGTGCCCGGACGACGCCCACGCCCACATGTTCGAGGGGCTCATCCGACTCAATCGCGCGAACACCCTGGGCTGGCAGCGCGACTACCTGCGGGCGTTCCTGGCACTCGGCTCGTCGTCGAGGTCGCTGTCCCGCGCCGTCGGGCTCGACCCCGGCCTGCACGACGCGTGGTTCGGGATGGGAGCGGTCGAGTACTTCCGCTCGGTCGCGGACCGCTACGTCGGCGGCATCGGCATCTTCGGCTCGCGGTCGAAGGCCCATCACTACATCGCGCGCGCCCGCGCCGGACCGGGCTGGCTCGGGAACGCCCGTGCCTTCGTCCTGGCCTACATCCAGCGCGACGAGGGCGACCCCGCGGCCGCAGTCGCGACCTGCCGGGAGGTGCTGGCGGCGCACCCGGGCAACCGGACCGGCCTCAAGCTGTTGCGTGACAGCCATCTCTCGGCCGGCCAGTACCGGGAGGCCCTGGCGCTCGTGCAGGTGATCGACTCGAGCATCAGGCGCGACTTCCCCCGGAACCGCTACGGGCTGGCCGAGAACCGGCTCGTGGCGATGAAGGCCTGGGACGGGCTGGCCAGGCGCGACAGCGCGCTCCACTGCGCCGGGCAGATAGTCGCCTGGGAACGATACGAACGCGAGACGCCGTGGCTGGCCAGCTACGTCGCCGAGGCGAGGCGTTACCGGCGCCGGTGGACGCGCTGACGCGGCGCGCGGTGCTGGCGGTCGGCAACCGCCAGCGGGGCGACGATGCGGTCGGCCCGCTGATTGCCGACCAACTGGAGTCCGCGCCCGGACTGCTCGTGCTCGACGCCGGGCTGTCGCCGGAGAACTACCTCGGGCCGCTGACCCGGTTCCGGCCGAACGCGTTGCTCATCATCGATGCCTGCGACTTCGGAGGCGAGCCGGGCGAGCATCGGCTGTGCGGCCGCGCCGAGCTCGAGCGGCTGGCCGGCGGCTCGGTGTCGACGCACACCCTGCCGCTGTCGCTGACCGTGACGATGCTTGAGATGGAGCTCGAGGTCAGGATCGATTTCCTCGGCATCCAGCCCGCTTCGCTCGAGCTTGCCGAACGGCTGTCCGGGCCGGTCGCCGCGGCCCTGCCCGGGCTGGTCGAGCTGGTGCGGGACTGGGCGGCCGGCCGGGGCTAGCTGCTACCAGACGGTCCGGTCGAGGCTCCGGTACTGGACCGCCTCGGTGACGTGCGCGGTCTCGACCCCGGCCGAGCCTTCGAGGTCGGCGATGGTGCGGGCGACCTTGAGAACGCGGTGAAGTGCCCGCGCCGACAGGCCGAGGCGTTCGACCGCGGCACGCAGGAAGTCGCTTCCGGCGGCCGCCACCGCGCAGAACTGGCGGATGTCACGGGCCGACATCTGGGCGTTGGAGTACACCGGCTGGCGTCGCCGCAGGACGCTGAAACGCTCGTGCTGGACGCCGCGCGCCGCAGTTACCCGCCGCGAGCAGGCCTCCGAGCTCTCGCCCGGCCGGCGCGGGGTGAGTTCGTCGTACTTGAGCGCCGGTACCTCGACGTGAATGTCGATGCGGTCGAGCAGCGGGCCGGAGATCCGGGCGCGGTAGCGCCTGATGGCGCGGGTCGAGCAGGTGCAGGCGTGACGGGGGTCGCCGAGGAACCCACACGGGCAGGGATTCATCGCGCAGACGAGCATGAACCGGGCCGGGAAGGTCAGGGTCGTGCGGGCGCGGCCGATGGTGACGTGGCCGTCCTCGAGCGGCTGGCGCAGGCCCTCGAGGACGTCGCGCCGGAACTCGGGGAGCTCGTCGAGGAAGAGCACGCCGTTGTGGGCCAGCGAAACCTCGCCCGGCCGGGGAAACGCCCCGCCGCCGATCATCCCGGCTTCCGAGATGTTGTGGTGGGGCGAGCGGAAGGGGCGGGTGGCAACGAGCGGCTGGTCCGGGCCGAGTGTGCCGGCGACCGAGTGGATGCGGGTCGCCTCGAGCGCCTCGTCGAGCGACAGCGGCGGCAGTACCGTCGCCAGCCGGCGGGCGAGCATCGTCTTGCCCGAGCCGGGCGGCCCGATCATCAGCAGGTTGTGCCCGCCGGCCGCGGCGACTTCAAGCGCGCGCTTGGCGTGGTCGTGGCCGTGGACCTCGGCGAGGTCGACCTCGTGGGTGCCGGCCCGCGCGAAGACGGCCGCGACGTCGACCCGGGTCGGTTCGAGGGCGAGTTCGCCGGCGAGGAAGCGGATCGTCTCGGTGAGGGTCTTCACGCCGTAGACCGGCAGGCCGGTGACCATCGCGGCCTCGGCGGCGTTGGCGGCGGGCAGTACGAGCCCGCGCAGCCCGGCATCCCGCGCCGCAAGCGCCATCGAGACGGCACCCCGGATCGGCCGCAGGCTGCCGTCGAGCGATAGCTCGCCGAGGAGTACCCAGTCCCGGCACCGGGCCGGCGGCAGGCCGCCGAACGCCGAGACGATGCCGGCCGCGACCGGGAGGTCGAAGGCCGCGCCTTCCTTCTTGACGTCGGCGGGCGCGAGGTTGACCGTGATCCGCCGATTGGGGAAGCTGAGGCCGGAGTTCTTGATTGCGGCCTGAACCCGGTGCTGGGATTCCTTGACCGCGGCGTCCGGGAGCCCGACAATCGTGAAGAGCGGTATCCCGGGCGAGATGTCGGTTTCAACCGAGACGAGGAACGCCTCGACCCCGAAGACCGCAGTCGAGGTGATCCGGGACAGCATCAGAATGCCGCCTCGATGTGCTCGATTGACGGCTTGCCGTCATGCAGCATGACCGCGAGCACGTCGAACCGGACGTCGACCGGGGCAAGACCGCGCGCGGACAGGTACTCCTGCGCCAGCGCCCGGAGCCGGGCCTGCTTGCGGGGGCCGACCGCCTCGGCCGGGGTCCCGAACAGGTCGGTCGTCCGGGTCTTGACCTCGACGAAGACGATTGTCCCACGGCTGAGGCAGACGATGTCGACCTCGCCGAGGCGCGAGCGGTAGTTGCAGTCGAGAATGCGGCAGCCGCGACGCCGCAGGTGTGCGCGCGCCAGGCGTTCGCCCTCCCGGCCGACCTCGGACCTGCTCATACCGCGGGGGCCGAGGCGACCGGCGCGAAGCTCCGCCGGTGGGCGGCGCAGGGGCCGTGTGCGGCCAGTGCCGAGATGTGCGCGGGAGTCCCGTACCCCTTGTGGGCGGAGAAGCCGTAGGCCGGGTGTCGCAACGCGAGCCGGGCCATCAACCGGTCGCGGTGGACCTTGGCGAGTATTGACGCACAGGCGATCGAGTAGCTGAGGCGGTCGCCGCCGATGATGCCGCGGCAGGGCACCGGCGAACCGGGCAGCGGGGGACCATCGACAAGGGCCAGTCGGGGCGCGACGGCGAGCTTGCCAATGGCGGCAAGCATCGCCGTCCGGGTTGCCTCGAGAATGTTGATTTCGTCAATCACCGCCGGCGGGACGGCAGCGACCGCCCAGGCCGCGGCGAGGCTTTCGATAATGGGCGCGAGCAGGCGACGCTTGCGCGCGGAGACGAGCTTCGAGTCGTTCACGCCGTCGACCAACTCGCCGGGCGGCATGATGACTGCCGCCGCGAGAACCGGGCCGGCCAGCGCGCCCCTGCCGGCCTCGTCGACTCCGCAGAAGGCGACGTTACGATTCCACAGGCTTCGGTCGAGGCTGAGTGTCAACCTTGCGCTCTTTGAGCTGGGCCGCCCGGCCGTGCAGTCCGCGCAGGTAGTAGAGCTTGGCGCGGCGGACCTTCGAGTGACGCTTGACTTCGACCTTGAGAACGACCGGCGAGCGATAGGGGAAGATGCGCTCGATCCCCACGCCCCGGCTGACCTTGCGCACCGTGAACGAGCGGTTCGGACCGGCACCCCGGAGCGCAATGACGGTGCCCTCGAAGACCTGGGTCCGCGACTTCTCGCCCTCGACAATCCGCAGGCTGACGGCAACCTGGTCGCCGGGCTCAAGCGGCGGAATCTCGGGGGCGACAAGGGGCGCGACCTCCTGCTGCTGTGCCTGCTTCTTCTTAACTGGCTTGGCCATTGAGCATCTCCTTTGTCAGGTGGGATATCAGGAACGTCCGGTCGGGCTCGGAGAGGGTTTCGTCACCGAGCAGGTCAGGGCGGTGCCGGGCGGTCTCGAGTAGCGACTGCTCGCGACGCCAGCGTGCGACGGCAGCGTGGTCGCCGGTGACAAGCACCTCCGGGACGTCGAGGTCCCGGAACCGGCGGGGGCGGGTGAACCAGGGCGCGTCGAGCAGGCGGTTTTCGAAGCTGTCCGTGTCGACCGACTCGACGTCGCCAACGACGCCGGGCAACAGCCGGGCTATGCTTTCGACGACGATGATCGCGGCCGCCTCGCCACCCGCGAGAACGTAGTCACCGACCGAGACCTCGTCGTTGCAGAGGGAGGTGCGGACCCGCGCGTCGACGTCTTTGTAGCGCCCGCAGATGAGCACCAGGTGTTCGAGCCGGCTGAACTCGCGGGCGAGCGCCTGATTGTAGCCGCGCCCCCTGGGCGACAGGAGCACGACCCGGCTCGCCGGCGAGAGGACCGACTCCACGGCCGCGAACAGCGGCTCGGGCTTGAGCACCATTCCGGCACCGCCGCCAAAGGGATAGTCGTCAACGGTTCGGTGGGGGTCGTTCGCGAAGTCGCGCGGATTGACGAACTCAACCGCGAGGGCGCTTCGCTCCCGGGCGATGCGCGTCGTCCCGCAATCGAACGGACCGGAAAAGTACTCCGGGAAGAGCGATACCACGTGTACGCGCATCGTGCTGGAGCAAGGGCAGGTGCGGACCGGCTATTCGAGAATCTCGAGCTGAGCCCGCTTGCCGATCTTCATCGCCGCGGCCGTGATTATCGAGCGCATGGCCTTGGCGGTGTGGCCCTCCTTGCCGATGATCTTGCCCAGATCACTCCGGCTGACGCGCAGTTCATAGATGAGCGTCTTCTCGCCGGCGATCTCAGTGACCTCGACCTGCTCAGGGTGGTCGACGAGGGATTTCGCGATGTAGACAATCAGTTCCTTCATTCAGTCCTCCTGTCGGCGGCTAGGTCGTGGTCGTGTCGCTTGCCTCGCGTTCGCTGCCGGTGTCGGCGCCGGGAATTGACGTGCTCGACTCGGTGGTGTCGTCCGCGACAGGCGGCGGTCCGGCGGGATGGCGCTGGTCGGCGATCGCGGCCGTCTCGATCGCGACCTCGGCCGACTCGCCGGCCGGGACGTAGGCCAGCGGGTCGCCTGCCGGAGCGGCGGCCTGGTCCCGCACCGCACGCTTGATGAGCTTGTCAACCGTGCCGGTGGGTTGGGCGCCGACTGACTGCCAGTAGCTCGTTCGTTCAAGGTTCACCGAAAGCGCTTTGGTGCGCGGGTCGTAGTGGCCAAGCGACTCAATGTACTCGCCGTCTCGCGGGCGCTGCGAGTCCATGACGACGATCCGATAGCTCGGACGGTGCCGCATACCGGTTCTCTTCAAACGTATCTTTACCAACGACTATCTCCTTTTGCTCAGGTCCAAACGATACCGAGACGAGGCCGATTGTCAAGGTGACAGCATCCCGGCCGGCGCCGTACGCGCCGGCGTCGACGCGAGGCGCGGGCCGCGTCAGCGGGTCAGGACGACCCGCGCGACATGCTCGACGCCAGCGCCTCGCACGCGAACCAGGTACGCGCCGGCGGCCAGCTCGGCCGGCCGCCGCCATGTCCACCTTGCCGGAGCCGGGTCGAGAACCGCGGCCGGTACCGGGCGCCTGCCGTCAGGGGTGAAGAACTCGACGACGGCCCGTCCGCCTGCCGCCGCGCCGAGCCTGACGACCAGGGCGTCGCGAGCGACTGTCGGCAGGATCTCGACTGCGCGGTGCTTTCGCCCGGGCACCGGTTCGGCAACGCCGATGACCTCCCGACCGTAGAATCCGGCCCCCTCGGTTCCGCAGTAGATCGCGGCGGGGTCGTCGGGGTGTCGAACCAGGAAGGTGATTGACCGGTGCGGGAGCTCGATCGTGTCTCGTTCCCAGAGCACACCCGCATTTGTCGTGTGGAATAATCCCTGGGTGTCGGTGGCGGCGAAGATGAGGTCGGGGTCGAGAGTATCGGGGAGAATCGCCGTGACTTGTTCGAGTCCAAGGTCGGTCCAGCTCTCGCCGCCGTTGAGGGTCCGGTACACGCCGGCGTCGGTGGCGCAGATGTAGGAAGTTCGATTGATGCCCGGGGCGGGCTCGAAGTCGAGGACTGAAGTCCCGCCGAGACCCGACGATCGCGATGTCCAGCTGCCGCCGCGATTGAGGCTGAGGTAGACGCGAGCCTCGCCGTCAACGGTTCCCCAGGTGAAGAGGCTCTCGCCTCGGGCGGCGAATCGGAAACCGCGACAATCGCCGCTCAGGCCCGGGCTGTGGATTCGGGACCAGCCATAGCCGCGGTCGGTCGACTTCCAGAACCCGAAGCGCCGGGGCGAGCCGGGCAGGGTGACGCCACCCCAGGCATAGAGCGTGTCCGGGCCAAGCGGGTGGAAGAGGAGACCGCGGCCGGAGAAGCCGGTCTCGATGGGCTGCCGAATCCACGAGTCGCCCCGGTCCGAGGTCATGTGAAGCCAATGGTCGGCCTCGGTCACCGCGTAGAGCGTGTCGAGCGCAGCCGGGTTGAGGGCAATACCGGTCACGAACCCGGCACCGGCGAAGCCGACGAGCGGGCTCCAGTCCAGGCCGCGGTTGCCGCTCACGAGCAGCCCGTGTCCGGGAGGACAGGCGAAGATCGACTCCGGCGCGGTCGGGTGGAAGTCGATGAATCTCGTCGTCAGGCGGCTCGTGCCGGTCAGGAGCTCGGTCCAGTTGTACGCGCCGTTGGTGGTTCGGAACAGGCCGCGACCGTTGGCGGCGATGACGTCCAGGCCGTCGAGATCGTGAACGCGCAGCCATCGAGTCGCCGTGCCGGAGAGCGTTGTCGTGTCGGCGAACCAGTTGATGCCGAGGTTGTTGCTGCGGAAGACAAGGTTGTCGGAACCGGCGTAGGCGTAGTGGGGCGAGATAGGCGCGAACTCGACGGACCAGGCCGGCGCGTCTTTCATACGCATCCAGCTGGCACCGCTGTTGGTCGTGCGCCAGATCCCGTCGTCGGTGGCGCAGAGCAGCACGGCAGTGTCTGTCGGGCTTGCCGCGACGGCCCACGCGCAGGTTCCGGTGAGATCGCCTGTCATGTCGCGCCAGTTCGTGCCGCCGTCCCCGCTGGCGTGGACACTTGCCGTGCCATCGATGCTGCCGCCCAGCCATACCCGGTCGGGCCGGCCGGGCGCCAGGTTGAGCAGAACCGCGTTGACTGACCGGCCGGTCGCGACAGGCGTCTGATGCCAGGTCGCGCCGCCGTCCGGAGAAGCCCAGAAACTCATCACGGCGGAGTCGGCAGAGCCGGGCGCTTCAGTCGCCGCCCACAGCACCTGCGGCTGGTCCGGGCGAAGGATCAGCCGGCGGAGTTCCGGACTGCCCTCGAGTGCGCCGCGTTCATTCCAGCTTCGTCCGCCGTCGAGCGAGCGCCAGATCCGGCCGCGAGAGCCGCCCGCGTAGAGGGTCTGGACGAGATCAGGGTTGATGGCGAGGTCGGCGATCCTGTCGCGAATGGTGTCACGGACTATCCAGTCGTGACCTCCGTCGGACGAGTAGAGCACATAGCTGGGCACGCCCGAGGTCGTCGCATAGAGCTGAGTGGCGATGCCGGGAATCCGGACCAACCCGGATATCGAAATCCCGTCCGGCCCGAACTGATGCCAGGTCTGGGCCGTGGCAATCGTGCCGGCGAGCACGACGACGGCAGTAGTGAATCTCATGCTTTCCTCCCGGTGGGTCCGGCCGCCGCCTGCCCGTCTTCCGCGGCCGGCTGGCTGTCGCTGGGCGCGAGTTCCAGTTCGAGCCGGTCGCCGAACCGGTCGAGGCGGCGAGCCGATTCCTCGTACTTGTTGCGGGCGTGGTTCAGATGAGTCCCGAGCACCTCGAACTCACCTCGGAACCGGTCGTACTCCAGGCGCAGGCGTCCGAGGTGGGCAAGGATATCGCCGGCGCGCTGTTCGATCTGGAACCCGCGCAGGCCAAGGACAATTGACTGCAGGTAGGCGTAGAGGCTGTTCGGTGAAACCGGGATAACCCGGCGCGAGAGGGCGTGACTCGAGACCGAGTCGTCCTCGGGGCTGTCCCTGATTATCGTCTCGTAGTAGACGTTCTCAGCTGGAATGTACATCAGCGCAAAGTCGAATGTTCCTTCGTCGGGGCGAATGTACTTGTCGGCGATTGCATCCACGTGCTTGCGCACCGCCGCGACAAACCGTCGGCGCAGGACCTTGCGAGACTCCTCGTCGGTTTCGGCCGTGAGTCGCTGGAAGTCCTCGAGCGGGAACTTCGAGTCGACCGGCACGAGCCTCGGTCCCAGGCGGATGACCGCGTCCACGGCTTCGCCACTCGCGAAGCGGTACTGGAGTTCGTGGTGGGCAGGGACGACCTGTCGCAGGAGGTCGCCCAGGAAGAACTCGCCGATGATGCCTCGAAGCTTGGGCGTGCGCAGGATGTCCTGGAGTGACCGGATGTCCCGGCCAACGTCGAGAACCTGGCGGGTCGCCTGCGACAACTCACCCAGCGTGGTTCGCACGCTCTGGACGGTCGTGTTCGCGCTGTCGAGGCGGGAGCCGATGCCGGACACGGTCTCCGCCATCAGTCGGTCGATGTTGGCCAGGCGTTGGTCAAGCCGGCCGGCAACGTCAGCAAGGCCCTGGCCGGTCTGCGCGCGGAGAGCATCGAACTGCTGTTGCAGAAGCAGGATGCCGGGGTCGCCCTCGGACCTTCTCTGGTTTCCGACGCGGTGGAGCAGGAGCGCGAGCATCACGGCCACGACCGCCAGTAACGCCAGCAGAAGAACCAGGAGTGCCATGGTCATAGCCTCTTCAATCGTAGTCCATTCGCAGCGCCCGTCAATCGCCCGCGGCGATTGCAGTCACCGTGACGAACGCCACCGAGGCAGGGTGCTGCCGGGATGACCAGCGGTTCCGCTACTCGCTGGCCGTCTACATCGCCTGGGGTGACGGGGATACCGTTGATCACGGTGAGTTCCTGCCGTCCGGGGCAACGGTGCTGTCTGAGCACGCCTGGCGCCGCACCAGCGCATCCCTTGTCTCGGCAGGCTGCTACGATGTTCACGACCCGGCGCGCCCGTTGTTCTCGAAGTGGTCGACTCCCCGCACGGTTGTGCGATACCTCCCGATCCTGATTGACAGCAGCCAAGCCGGCCCTAGGCTTTCGACCACTCGTGAGAGTCGGACTGCACGTGTCGATAGCCGGCGGCCTGGAGCGGGCCTGCCTCAGGGCAGCAGAGGTCGGCTGCGAAACGATCCAGCTGTTCACCCGCAGTCCGCGCGGATGGAGCGCGCGACCGCTCGATGAATCGGGCGCGGGGAGATTCAGACGGTTGACCAGGGCGCTGGACATCACCCCGGTGTTCGTGCACGCTCCATACCTTGTCAACCTCGCAACAACTGACCGATCGCTGGCCGCACGGTCGAGAGCGGTGCTCGTCGACGAGCTGGAACGGGCGGCATCGCTGGGTGCGTCAGGTGTCGTCGTCCATCCGGGCCGGGTGCGCGGGCGCGAAGGCGGCGTGGCCCGGGTGGCGAGACGGGTAGCGAGCGTGCTCAGGCGGGCGAAGGGTGCGGTGTCGCTGCTCCTCGAGAACACGGCCGGGGCCGCCGGAGAGATCGGTGCCAGGTTCGAGGAGCTGGCCGAGATCATCGACCGCGCGGGCAGTGCCGACCGACTGGGCATGGCGCTCGACACGGCCCACGCGTTTGCCGCCGGCTGCGAGCTCAGGAACCGCCCGGGGTTGGACGCGGTCCTGCGCGAGCTGGACCGGACGGTCGGGCTGGGACGCCTTCAGCTGCTGCACCTCAACGACAGCCGGTTCGGGCTCGATTCACATCGCGACCGACACTGGCATATCGGCCGCGGCAAGATCGGCCTGGCCGGTTTCCGGCAGGTCGTGAATCACCCTCTGCTGCGGCACCTCCCGGGCATCCTCGAGACCCCGCGGGCAGACCGCCGGGACGATCGGCGGAATCTCGCCGCGATTCGGGGGCTGGTTCGGTGAGCGACCTCGGCGTCAGGTTCTGGGGCGGGGCGCGGACGGTCACCGGTTCCCGCCATCTGGTGAGCAGCGGCAGGCAGCAGCTTCTCCTTGAGTGCGGCCTGTTCCAGGGACACCGCGAGGAAGCCGAGCAGATCAACCGGCACTTCCAGTTCAAGGCGCGTGAGGTTGACTACTGCGTTGTCAGCCACGCCCACATCGACCACTGCGGCAACATCCCGAACCTCGTGAAGCGTGGTTTCTCGGGTCCGGTGCTGATGACGAAGGGCACCGCGGCACTGGCCCGGTTGCTGCTGCTCGACTCGGCGCACATCCAGGAATCGGACGTCAAGTATGTCAACAAGCGAAGGCGGGCAAGGGGCGAGCCCGCCAAGGAGCCGATCTACACGACCGCCGACGCGGAGCGGAGCCTCGAGCGCTTCCAGCCTGTCGCTTACGCCAAGAAGACCAGGCTGGGCAAGTTCACCGTCCACCTGCATGACGCCGGTCACATCCTCGGCTCGGCGGTGGCTGACATCGAGGTTGACGGCCGCCGAATCCTGTTCACCGGCGACCTCGGCCGCCGCAAGATGCCGATCATCCGGGACCCTGTCCAGGTCATCGAGGCGGACTACCTCATAATGGAGGCGACCTACGGCAACCGGCTGCACGGCGACTACCGAGACGTCGCGGCCCGGCTGGCCGATGTCATCAACCGTGTCCACGCCCGCGGCGGTCGCGTGATCATACCGGCGTTCGCGGTCGAGCGCTCGCAGGAGATCATCTACACGCTGAATCGCCTCCGTCAGGACGGCGTCATCCCGAGGGTGCCGGTCTTCGTCGACAGCCCGCTCGCGACCAGCGTGACCGAGGTGTTCCGAAACCACCCGCAGTACTACGATGAGGAGGCGCTCGCGTTGCTGAACGGCCACAACGAGCTGTTTGACTTCGACGGCCTGTCGTACACCTCGAGCGTCGAGGAGTCGAAGGCGCTCAACAGCCGGACCGAACCCTGCATCATCATCTCGGCGTCGGGGATGTGCGAGGCCGGCAGGGTGCTGCACCACCTGAAGCACGCGATCGGGGACGAGCGCAACTGCGTGCTGCTGGTTAGCTTCCAGGCGCCGAACACGCTGGGCGCCCGGATCGCCGAGCGGCAGCAGCGGGTGCGCATCTTCGGCGAAGAGCACGAACTGCGGGCCGAGGTCGCCATCATCAACGAGTTCAGCGCCCATGCCGACCGGCAGGGCCTGCTCGACTATGTCAGCCGAATGAATGTCAACCGGCTCAAGAAGGTCTTCGTCGTCCACGCCGAGCTGGAGGCAGCGGAGGCAATGGTTGAGCCATTGCGCCAACTGGGTGTTCGCGAGGTGCACGTTCCGGAAGTGGGAGATGAGTATGAGCTCTAGTGGCGGAGGTTCATCGGTTCGCGGGGCGGTCGGCCGCTGGTCGGCCACGGCGCTGCTGGCGCTCGCCGGCCTGCTATGCTCCGGCGCTGTCTGCGACATCCTGTTCGGCGAGGACCGCCTGCCCCCGGTCTGTCGCATAATCCAGCCCACCGATTCGTCGGCGGTGAGCGGCAATGTTGCGATCCGGGCCGAGGCCTCGGATTCGAGCGGCGTCAGTTCGGTGGAGTTCTACGTGGACGGTTCGTTGATCAGCACCGACCTGGCCGCGCCGTACTCGGCGGACTGGGATGCCAGTCAACTGCCGGACCGGAGTTGGCACACGATGTTCTGCCGGGCGCGCGACCCGTATGACAACATCGGCACCAGCGACACGATCCGGGTCCAGGTCTGGCTGGGTGGTACGCGTGACGTGCTGCATGGCGCCTTCCGACTCGAGCACAACTACTACTGGCTGGCGGGCTTCGCGGCGGCTCCGGGTGATACCCTCGCCGGGAGCATGCGCGTTGCCTCGGGCGGGGTGCTGTCGCGGTTCATCTGGCTTGATGCGGCGAACTACGGCAGGTTCAGCACGGGCCAGTCCTACAGCCCGATAGTCGCGGAGGTCGACCGGCAGGCGCTTTCCCTTCGGGAGCACGTCACCGCGGCCGACTCGTTCTACCTCGTCTTTCTCAACACGAGCGGCGCCCCGGTCGAGGTCTGGGCCCGCTTCACCCTGGAGTAGCTGATGACCATGATCTATCTCTGCCTTCTCGGCTTCATCCGTCCTGACTGTCTGCCGGTGACCGGGGCGGACGTCGAGCGCGTGCTCGCGCTGGAACGCACCGGGGCGATGCTGGCGGCGTTCTGCGACCGGGTCGAACTGCCTGACCGTTGGCGCGACCGCGTCCCCGGTCAGTTCACGGTCGGGTTCGAGCCCGGGCAGTTGGCGGAGGCAGTGGACTGGCTGGCGGTGCGCGGGGCGGAGCCGGTCCGGGTCGACACGGCGGGCGCGTTCATTGTCTGCACGATGGCGGACGTGGCCGGCGTGGCACTGGCGGAGTCCCCACTGCCGGCCTCGGTACGCTGGTTCGAGCCTGACGCGCGGGCGCACGCAAGCTACGAGCCCAACGACCCCGACTTCCTGGCCGAGCAGTGGGACAAGTGGGTCACCTACGCCGACAAGGCCTGGGACGTGACCCGCGGCAGCGGCGGCATCACCATCGCGGTCTGCGACAACGGGGTAGACTACGCGCACCCGGACCTGTCGGCCCGCTTCACCCCGGGCGAGTACGGCTACGACTTCGCTGCCGGCGACAACGACCCGAAACCCGACAACACCCAGCTTCCCGAGGCATTCCACGGCACGCACGTCTCGGGCATCTGCGCGGCAACGATCGATAACGGCATCGGGATTGCCGGCTGGGCGGCGGCCCGGCTGCTGGCGGTGAAGGTGCTCAGCGACTCGGGTTCCGGGTCGATGAGCAATCTTGCCTCGGGTATCCGCTGGGCGACGGACCGCGGCGCCAGGGTCGTCAACATGTCGTTGGGGTCGGACGACTACTCGACGCCGGTGGCAGAGGCGGCGAGCTATGCGGCCGGCAAGGGCGTGTTGATGGTCGCGGCGTCGGGCAACCAGGGGGCGGGAACGGTTCAGTACCCGGCCCGGCTGCCCGAGGTGGTCGCGGTCGGCGCGACGGATCGCTTCGGCCGGCTTGCCGAGTACTCGAACTACGGTGCGCACCAGGACATCGTCGCGCCCGGGAGTTACGTCCGGTCGTGCTGGACCGGCGGAGGCTATGGCCTTGCCTCAGGAACCTCGATGGCATCGCCGCAGGTGGCAGGGATTGTCGCGCTGGTGTTTTCGGTTTCTCCGAATATCAGCGCGACGCGGGCTCGGGCTATCCTGGGTGTCTCGGCAATTGACATGGGCCCGGCCGGGCAGGACGTGCGTTTCGGTCACGGCCTGACGAATGCCTGGCGGGCGTTGACCCTGGCCGGCACCATGGCGCGGTCGTCCGCCCGGCCGCAGGAGTCCGCGGCGACCGACGTCGTCAGGGGTTGCTGGCGGCTGCCGGGCTGGGCAGAACGCGCCGAACTCTACGACGCTTCCGGACGAGGCCGGGCAGTAACGGGCAGGGAACTCAGCCTGTCGCCCGGGACCTGGTTCGTGCGGCTGAGCGGCGGGGACAGGACCGAACTGGTCAAGGTCTGCTCGGTCCGCTAGCCCGGGGAGTACTCGGCGGCCGAACTGTCGTTCTCCCAGACCACGACCCTGCGGACCGGGTAGCAGGCCGCGAGCTCCTCGAAGAACCGGCGGGCGAGGTTCTCGGCGGTCGGGTTGAAGTCGTACACCGAGTTCAGGTCGCGGTGGTCAGGCAGTATCGAGTCCAGCTTCTCCCTGACCTCGATGAAGTCAACGACCATCCCGGGCGGGGCAAGGTCCGGCGCGTCGATGAAGACCTCGACCCGGTAGTTGTGGCCGTGGACGTTCTCGCACCGTCCTGCCCGGCCCTTGATCGAGTGGGCGGCGCTGAAAGTCCGGCTCACGCGCACCGTGTACATATCGATGGAATCTTACTCCACGCGAAGCCCGAATGCAAACGCAGTCTTGCTGACCGGACGACCGGCCGGATTGACCTGCCCGAAGCATCCAGTAAAATGGAGGGTAAGGCTTGCGGGTACAACCCGCTTGTCCATCCTTCGGCGAAGACTTTCACTCCCAACCAAGGAGGCGTGAGTGAAGAGAACAATCACGGTACTCGTCCTGCTACTGGTCGGCGTCGGGTTGGGCCTGGTCGGGCCGGACCTAGAGGCACAGATCTCCGTGGCGGGAAGCGATTACCAGGTCCCGGTAATCATTGCCCTGTCTGAGCAGTATGATGCCGCCCAACTCAGTCGGTTGGCTGACGGGATGACCAGGCGCGCGCGCCAGGCCGAAGTCGCTCGAGTCCTGAGGGACTGGAGCGATGACAGTCAGGCCGACCTCAGGGCATTCCTCGCCGGGCTTGAGACCGACGGCCAGGTCAGCAACATCGGCGGGCTGTGGCTTGTGAATGCCGCGTATTGCCGGGCAACCGAGGCAGCGATCCGGGCGATTGAGAAACACCCGGACGTCTGGTACGTCGATGCAGACGTCAAGCATGTCCCCGGTCTTCTGCCCGCGGCTGCCGTCGGTGACGTGACCGACGGCACCGATGAGATCGACTGGGGCGTCCAGAAGATCAACGCCCCGGCGGTCTGGTCGCTGGGCTACACCGGTGCAGGTATTGTTGTCGGCGACATCGACACCGGCTGTAACTACAACCATGTCGACCTTGCCGACCACATGTGGGTCGACGCCAATTACCCTTACCACGGCTGGAACTTCGAGAACAACACAAACAACCCAATGGATGCCAACGGTCACGGAACGCACACCTGCGGAACCGTCGCCTCGGATGGCACCGCCGGAAGCCAGTGCGGAGTGGCACCGGACGCGCAGATCATGTCTTGCCGCGTGCGGACGGTGGCGGACTCGCTGGCTGAGACCCAGGTCTGGTCCGCAATGCAGTTCGTGGTCTCGCCGCCCCTGTCGCCAGCGAACGGCGGCGACATCATCACGATGTCGCTGGGCTGGATCAACGCCTGGAACCCGATGCGCAGACTCTGGCGCGACGGCTGCAACAATGTCGGTGCCGCGGGCGTGATTATGTGCGTAGCCGCCGGCAATGAACGTTCCATCTCACCCCCCTATTCTACACGGACGCCCGGGGACGTCCCGCCGCCCTGGTGGAATCCGCAGAATGTCGGTGCCGGCGCGCTTTCGAACGTCATCTCGGTGGGCGCCACCGACGCAAACGACAACTATGCCTCTTTCTCCTCGCGTGGTCCGTCGGAGTGGGGCACGGTCGCCGGCTATGCCGATTATGCGTACCCGCCCGGGCTCACCCGCCCGGATGTCGCCGCACCCGGCGTGGACGTGAAGAGCTGCCGGCACAACTCGAACACCGGCTACACGACGATGTCCGGTACTTCGATGGCGACCCCGCACACGGCCGGGGTCGTCGCGCTGATGCTGTCGAAGAACCCGACCCTGTCACCGGCGGTGGTGGACTCGATTCTCGAGGTCACCGCGATCGACCGGGGTTCGACCGGCAAAGACATGGACTACGGCGCGGGCAGGATTGACGCGTTGGCCGCGGTCAACGCGGTCGGCAGTTCGAGCGGCCCGCCGATCCTGCACCTGGTCCGGACGACGGTGCTGGACGGTGGCGGGAACAACAACGGTCGGCTTGACCCCGGCGAAACCGCCGACCTCATGATGACCCTCAGGAACAACGGCGGGGCGGACTGCGACAACACGACCGGGGTACTGAGGTCGGGCGACGCCCGGCTGATGGTGGGTGACGCGAACGGTTCCTGGGGCAGGATTGCTCGCGGCGATACCGCGGTCAACTCAGGTGACCGGTTCAGCGTCAGCGCAGATGCGGCGATTCCGCCCGGCACGACGGTTCGCTGCACCCTGCACGTCACCGGAGACTCGGCATTCTACGCGGCGAGCTTCGTGATCCCGCTTGTCGTCGGCCAGCCGCCGACGCCTGGTCTGCTGCTGATGACTCACGACACCGGCTACTGCCGGTTGACGGTCTCGGCGCAGGGTTCGATCGGCTACGACGTACCACCGGCCGACGCAGGCAACGGGTTCTGTTATCCGAAGACCGCGGCGAGCGCGCTCTTCTACGGCAGCTTCGCGATGGGCAACAGCGAAAGCTACGTCGCAGACCGGCACTTCTCCCGGCCGGCGAGCGGGGCTCCCAACCAGGACCTGCGAGTTGTCGACTCCCTGCGACCGGTTGTGCCGCCGGTTGACGGCGACGAGCATTACCGCGGGAGCTACAGCGACGCTGGTCATCCCTCGGCCAAGGGGCTGACCGTGACCCAGAACAGCTACATGACGGCCCTGTCCGGCTATGATGACTTCGTCGTACTCGTCTTTGACATCGACAACAACGGAGCGAACGCCGTCGACGGGCTGTACGCGGGCATCTTCGCTGATTTCGATATCGGCTCCTCTTCGACGAACACCGCGGCCTCGGACGAGACCCGACGCCTGACCTACATGCGTCAAGCCTCAACCGCGAACCCGACCGTCGGGGTGAAGATCCTGTTGCCTGCGTCGTTTGCCAACCTGGCCGCAATCGACCATGATCGCTACGTGTACCCGGACTCGGCGATGACCGACGGTATGAAGTGGCGTTTCCTGAATGGTGCGATCCTGCAGAGGAACTCGAACCGGTCCTACGACTGGTCCGCGCTGGTGTCGGTCGGGCCGTTCGACCTCGCGGTCGGCGAGCGCTACCGTTTCGCGGTCGCGTTCGTGGGAGGCACGAGCGAGGCACAGGCCCAGGCCCATGCTGATTCCGCCCAAGCCTGGTTTGACGGCAACGTCGGCATCCTCGAAGGGCCGCTGCCCCGCAAGCTCGCTGTTCGCCTGCTCGAGGTAACGCCGAATCCTCTCGCCGGGCGGGCGACACTACGACTCCAGGTGCCCCAGGCCGGTCGTGTTCGCGTCCGGGTTGTCGACGTGAGCGGCCGCGCGGTGGTCACTCTTCTTGACGAGAATATGATTGCCGGATGTCGCGAGCTCTCATGGGAAGCCGGCAGCCTCGCGGCTGGCGTCTACTTCGTGCGTGTCGAGAGCCCGGTTGGCGTCGAGTCACGTCCGGTCCTGTTGGCCCGGTAGGCCGAGTCCGCTTTGCTGGCCCGGGGGTGCTGCGCCACCCCCGGGCTCGCCTTGACGCTTGACAATAACTTACCATTCTGGTAAGATACTACCAGTGAACGTGACCACGCGCGCCCGCTACGCCCTGAGGGCTGTTCTTGATATCGCCACGAATGGGCGGGAGAAGCCAGTGCGCGCTGCCGATGTCGCGCTCAGGCAGGGCATCTCGGCGGGCTACCTCGAGCGCCTGCTCGTGGCACTCGGCGAGGCAGGGGTGGTCGAGTCGCGCCGGGGGCCGGGCGGCGGCTATCTGCTGGCGCGGTCGGCAGACGAGCTGACCGTCAGGGATGTCTTCCTTGCGAGCGGGGAACCGGTCGAACTCGCCCCGTGCCTGGGTGAGGACTGCACTGCCTGCGGCCGGGCGACCGCCTGCCCGGTACGCGATGTCTGGGGAGGGCTGGCGCGGGCGACGGAATCGTACCTTGCGGCGCTGAGCATCTCGGACCTTGTTGATTCTGGCTCCCGGGTGGCGAACGACAAAAAGAACGGATTGCGCCCCCTTCGGGCTCCTGCCGGGGAATAGCCCGACAGGAGCAGTTTCGCCGTCCGGGAGCCGTCTGTCATCACCGCCCGACGGGAGTCACACTTGGACCGCCTTGCGATGCCCGGCCCGGTGCCGGGCGTTGACTTGGCCGGATGGGGCTCTAAGATTGGGTCATCAGCGGACCGCGAGGTCCGAGAGGACAAGCGAAAGCCCGAAAGGAGGACCTAGTGCGAAGTATCGTATCGCTCGCGATGCTGATGCCGGCGATGGTGCTGGCGTCGGCGCTGCAGCCGATGACCGTGCTGCCGCAGGAGGACGGCGGGAGCCAATCTTCCGGGGCCATTACCCGGCCGGCCCACCGGCCCGGGGTCGACGGCGGTTTCGTCATCGGGATCGTGGACACCGTTGGCGGGACGACCTACGACTGGCAGTCGAACGGCCCGGCCTACCGCCAGTTGATAAACTCGCCGGAACACGGGATTCACGTTGCGTGGATGTTCTCGGCCTCGGACCAGACGACGTTCCCGGACCGGAACATGCGCTACAACTTCTACGACTACTCGGCCCGCGTGTGGAACTGGGCTGACCCGGACTTCATGCAGTCGGGCGTGAACGTCTACACGGTCCGGAGCGGGTTCGGCAACATGGACGCCGACCCGGCGACCGGGGTGGCGTTCATCTCGGCGCACAACAACACCCCGATCCGGCCGGTCATTGCCCGGGACATGGCGCCGGGCGGCGGGCTCTTCGAATACTGCGACGGCTCGCCGAACTGCGAGGCCTACCAGTGGCCGTACTTCTCGGTCGGGTCGACCGGGACTCCACACGTGACGCTTATCGACGAGGCGTCGGCGGACCTGCTCTTCTACAGCAAGGTCGACCCGTGGTGCACCTTCTCGAGCCCGGTCGGCGTTCCCGCGCCCCAGCCCGACCCGCTGTTCCCGAACCAGAACATCGCGGCCAGCAAGCTGAGCCAGAAGGTCTGCATCACCTGGGTGAACTCGCCGGACGGCGCGACGAGCCCGAACCCCGGCTTCTACCGGATCTCGACCGACGGCGGCTCGAGCTGGCAGAACCCCGAGGAGCTGCCGTGGCCGGACGCCTACGGCGGCGACTCGCTGACCTCGTTCCACATCACCTCGCTTCACCCGTTCTACGACAAGGATGACAACCTCCACGTCGCGGCGAACGTGATGCCGTTCGTCGGCGGGCAGGGCTACATCATCCCGGCCCAGATCTGGCACTGGTCGGCGCAGAACTCGCCGAACTGGTCGATGATCCACTGGGCGGGCTGCGACCCGAACAACCTCGGGGCGGCGGTCGGCTACAACGCGAGCTACGCCTGCCGGCCCTCGCTGGGCACCGACGCCAACGGCAACCTGTTCGTGGCCTGGGAGCAGTTTGACTCGGCCAACGTCGAGATCGGCCCGCCCGAGCGCCTGCGCGCCGACATCTTCTACTCGCACTCGAGCGACAACGGCCAGACCTGGGCCGAGGCGGTGAAGATAACCGACGGCGGCACGGTCACGCACCGCTTCCCGTCAATCCTCGACTGGATCACCGATACGGTCGCGGTCGCCTACCTCATTGACCAGCACTGCGGCTTCTACCTCTACGCCGAGGGGCCGGCGACCAACAACCCGGTCGTCGTCCAGAAGTGGGAGAACCCTTACGGCGGCGCGGTCAAGGAGCAGGGGGCCGTCAAACCCCACGCGCTGGCCGCGAGCGCGAGCCCCAACCCGTTCGCCCGCGCCGCGCGGGTGAGCTATGCCCTGCCGCGGGCCGGTCAGGTATCGCTGGCGGTCTACGACGCCGCGGGCCGGCCGGTGCGCGTGCTGGCCCGGGGCCGGCTGGCGGCCGGCCAGTACAGCACGAGCTGGGACGGTCGCGACGACCAGGGCCGGAACGTGGCCGCGGGCGTTTACCTCTACAAGCTGGTGCTTGACCGCGAGACGGTCACCGGCAAGCTCCTGCTTACCAACTGACACTGCCCGGATACTCGCGCGGGACGCCCTCGGGCGTCCCGCGCCGCTTTGCCGGACCGGGTGGCGCTGCCGGGTCAGACCCCGGGGCCGAGTCCCGGGCCCTGTTCGGCGGCCAGCTTCTCCTCGACGAAGCCGAAGGTCTTCTCGCGGGCGAAGACCGCGACGGTGACGCCGCCGCGCTGGAACTCAAAGACGTCGGTCTTGACCGTGAAGACGTCGGCTTCGACGGTGACCTGCGTGCGCCCGGTATGGGTATCGAGGTAGACGGTGAATGTCTTCACCAGGGCCTCCTTTCGACGGCTCGAGCCGACTCATCGGGTGAGAATATGGTTGCCGGGCGGGTTGTCAAGACGCGGGGCTTGACCGGGTGGCAGGGGTTGCGCTATAATCTCCACCGTATCTGCCGATGGGTTCTGTGCCCCGGGAGCGCATTCCGGCGGGGCGCCCAGCGGCCGTTCCGGCAGGTCAGACAGGAGGCGTTCTTGACGGGCGAAGTACCGGTCTACGACAAGCACGGGCGTTCGCATTATCGAATCTGCGACCTCGTCTTCTATGACTACCAGGGCCGGCCGCGCGGGTTTCTCGTCGGCGATGCGGTCTACGACCTCCGCGGCCAGCACCGCGGCTTCTACCGCTCATTCGTCCTGCGCGACCGGATGGGGATGGTCGCGGGCTTCTCCGAAGGCGCGCGAATCGACGGGCTGAAACTGCCGATGGTCGACATCCCGCCCGTGCCGTACCGGAACCTCCCGGCCCCGGACCTGCCACCGGGCTGCGACCCGAAAGAGTGCCGCGAGGGGCCGCCGATGTGGTCGATGATGCCGCTTGGCAACCTGCTGGTCATCTAGCCCACCGGACCGGACCGGTCGGCGTATCTCACCGACGATGCAGGTGTTGCCGACTCACGAGGTGGCGCGGTCTTGACAGCGAGGAGGCCAACGCTACAATGTAGACGCTTGAACTACATAGGCAGGTGTAGCATCAGGGTGGCTGTGGGTCGCGCCCTGGTGTACAGGAAGGACCCAGAGAAAAGCTCGACGGAGGACCTTATGAGAAAGCTAGTCGCCGGGTTCGCGGTTGCAGCCCTGCTGCTTGTCGTGGCAGGCTGCCCCAACCCCCAGCAGATCACCGACCTGCAGAAGCAGGTTGCCGATGCTCAGATGAAGATCACCGAACTCGAAGGCACGATGCAACGGCTGACCACGGAGCGGGATTCGCTCCAGACGGTAGTGACCGAGCTGCTTGCCAAGAAGACGACGACCTCGGGCGGCAAGACCACGACCGGCGCCCGCGAGGCGCTGCCGCCGACCAAGAAGACCTCGCCGAAGTAAGGAGTGACAATGAAGAGAGCAGTACTGCTGGTGACACTCGCGCTCGGGATGGTGCTTGTCGGCGCCTCCTGCGACGAGCTCATCACCGACCTGACCACCCCGAACGTGACCTACTCCGCGATCAGCGGCGGGACCCAGCTCCGGCTGACCTGGGCGCCGGTGGCCGACGCGCAGGGCTACAAGGTCCAGACCGACGACAGCACCTTCACGACCACCGCGACGACTTTCGACGTGACCTCGCCGACCAAGACAATCTCGGTCTTCGCCTACAGCGGCGCCTCGGAGAGCAACAAGTGGACCCTGAACACGACCGCGGTCGTCACTACCACGCTTGATGTCTGGGGCAACAGCGACCCGAGCCCGGACCACCCGAGTGCCTTTGGCTTCACGGCCGAAGGCGCCGCGGTCGCCTACGCGCTGGCAAACGCGGCGGACTACCCGAAGCTCGACTTCGTGATGGACGACATTGCCCAGGGTTCGATGTACTTCTACAGCCCGAACCGCTACAACCCGGTCTTCAATGACAAGGACAACGCCGTTGCCACGGCGTCGGGCACCGATTTCGACGCGGCGACGCTCGCGACCGGTGACTTCTTCACCGCGCTGTCCTGCGTCGAAGGCGGCCTCTACTACTTCTGGCTCGACCCGAACGCCAACGGCTGGGACGCCAGCGACCACTTCGGCAAGATCAAGGTCGTTTCGATGTCCGGTGCCAAGGTGACGCTCAAGCTCGCCTACCAGAAGGTGCCGGGCCTGGTCTGGGTCAAGACCAACTAGCCTCGAACCGATTCCCGAACCCGGGGAGCCTCGGCTCCCCGGGTTCCGCTTCTTGGTCGCTTGACTCCCGGCCGGCGGGGACTACCCTTCAAGGGTGAGTCGCTCGAGGCCCGCTGACAGGAGGAATCGATGAATCGCTGTCTGTCCGCGCTCGCGGCCGGGGCCGGGGCCCTGGCGATGGTCGCCGCGCTCTCGTCCTGCGGGGTGCTCGGCGGTCCGCCCGGCAGCGTCCAGGTCCAGGCGGACTCGACCGGCGCCGCGGTCATCGTGCTATGGACCCAGCCGACCGAAGGCCCGGCCGACCTGTACTCAATCCACTTCACGCCGCTGGGCGGAGTCGAAGAGCATGCCGGGGACACGGTCGCGACCGCGTGCCGGCACGACCCGCAGGGCCGAACCGGCAGCTACCGGGTCGAGGCGCACTTCGGCGCCGACCGCTACTCCGCGCCCGAGCGGCCGAGCACGGTGCCGGTCTTCACCGACACGGTCCGCATCAACGAACTCAACGTCACCAGCGGGCGGGCCGGGTTCGGCTTCAGCCGGACGACCGGGCAGGGCACCAGCTACGACATGCGGGTCGCCGGCAATGCCGACAAGGTCGACTTCTACCTGACCGACACGCGGAGCGGCTCGAACTCCCGGCCCTACACGCTCTTCAGCCCGACCTCGCGCGGCAAGGACCAGGGCGCGGCCGGCGTCATTCCCGACGCGGCCTGGAGAGCGGGCTACTACTCCGACCACCGCGCCGACGAACAGGCGGTCCTGCCCGCGGTCGCCGAGTCGCTCTACTTCGACTACACCGACATCAACGACGTCCCGTTCAACGCCGCCTGCTACCTCGCCGGCGGCTACTTCGCGCTCGTCAAGGTCGTCAAGGTGAACACCGATACCGGCTACGCCCGGCTCGTCGCCTGGTTCCAGGCCGTGCCGGGTCTGCGCCTTATCAGCCACTGAGGAGGACTGTTGCCAACCAGACACGCTCTCGTCGCCGGGCTCGCCGCCGCGCTCCTCGCCGGCGGCTGGCTCGCCTGCTCGGGCCGGGTCGGCGGCGTGCCCCGCAACCTCACGCTCGTCGCCGCCACCGACAGCACGGTCGCGCTCGCCTGGGACGAGCCCGATGCCGGCACGCCGGACCAGTACTTCGTCTACTTCCGTCAGGTCGGCACCGGGCCCTACCTCCGGGTCAAGGAGACGGTCGAGACCGACTTCACCCACGACCCGGCCGGGATGACCGGCTGGTACCGGGTCACGGCCCAGTTCGCGGCGGACGAGTACTACGCCCCGGAGACGCTCACGACCGTCCCGGTCGAGACGCCCGAGGACCTCGTCGTCGAGTTCAGCCTCGCCGGCAACTCCGGCTTCGGCTGGGACCGGGCGACCGGCGCGGGGCTGAGCTACCCGATGCGCCAGGACGAGAGCGCGGACGCGGTCGACTTCTACGTCACCGACTTCGCGCTCGGCTACGCCGGCCCGGCCTACTCGATCGCCAGCCCGACCTACGGCCCGAGCGACCCGTCCGGCGAGGTCCCCCAAGCGCCGTGGCGCATGAGCCGGTTCACCGCCGAACTGCCCGACGAGCGCGCGCCGCTCCCGAGGTACAGCGACATTGTCTACCAGACCGCCCGGGTCGTTCACCCCGGGCTCGCGCTCGGATGCCGGACCGAGGACGGCCACTACGCGATGGTCAAGGTGACGGAGGTCAACACGCTCACCGGCCAGGTCCGGCTCCGGAGCTGGTTCCAGCTCGTCCCCGGGCTCAGGCTCATCCGGCACTAGCGCACGGGCCGCGGCCCGGCTCTGTCCGGCCGGCCCGGCAGGGCCGGTTGCCCGGGAATGGGCGGCAGGCAGGGGACAGGCGAGAAGCGCGAACGACCGCACTCCAATAGCGCCCCCGGGTCAAGACCGGCCGGCGATTCGCCGCTCCGCCTACCTGAGACTGAACACCTCGTACCGGACCCGCGCCAGCACCGCCGGGTCCAGCCCGCGCGCCTGCCACTTCGCGCCGATCTGCGCCGCGGCCAGCGCGGCCGCGTCGCCGGTCACCCGGTTCGTCAGCTTCCACAACTGCCGCGCGTAGGCGAAATAGCCCGGGAACGAGATGACCTGCGCCCCGGCCTGGTTCAGCACCTGCCGCACCGAGGTCTCCAACTGGTACA
>JAWOHE010000052.1:0-39987 GCA_046485285.1 bacterium | reverse complement strand
TCGAGCCAGACGATCCTCGGGTCTTCGACGCCCCAGGTCTCCTCCGGGTGGTTCTGCGGGTCCGGGAAGAGCACCGGCCCGGGGTCAATCTGCCAGCCGGAGACGCCGTCCTCGGAGCGGGCGGCCCAGAGGCAGGAGATGCCGCGGCGGTCCTCGACCCGGCAGAGCAGGAGGGTGGTGCCGTCGGGCATCAGGGCCGCGCCGGGATTGAACACGGCGTTGACGGTGTGCGGCCACTGCGCCGCGGTCAGGATCGGGTTGCCGGGAAGGCGCTGGAAGAGCTGGCCGTCGTCGATCATGCTCCCTCCTCCGCGTCGGCGGTCTCGGCGTGGCGCATCGTCAGCAGGGCGCCGAGGAAGGCGAGCGTCGACTCGGCGCCTTCGTTGGCGCTGACGCCCTGCGGGTGGAGCCCGTCATGACAGCCGCCGCTGGCGTAGTCGTAGAGCGGCCGGCCGAGGTCGTTGCGGCCGAGGAACCACTCGAAGGCGAGGCTCATCCGCTCGCGCCAGCGGCGCTCGCCGGTGACGCGCCAGGCCCGGAAGCAGGCCTCGACGGTGCACTGGGCCTCGATCGGCTGCTGGTCGAAGTGCGACCGCGGCTTGCCGCACTGCCAGCCGGTATTTGGGACGGGCGAGAAGTTGCCGGCCGCGGCGGTCTGCATCCGGACCAGCCATTCCAGCGATTCGAGCCCGGCCCGGGTCATCTCCTCGTTGGCGAGGTCGGCGCCGGCGCGGATGAGCGCCTGGCTGAGCCGGGCGTTGCCGTAGGCAAGCGCCCGCTCGAACCACGGCCAGTCGTCGCCGGCGCCGGCCCGGTACTGCGCGAGCAGGCGCTTGGCCAGTGCGTCGCGGACCCGGCTGGCGTTGCTGGCGCCGGGGAAGCGCCGGGCGTAGTAGGACAGGCCGAGCAGGGTGTAGGCCCAGGCCCGGGGGCTGGTGAAGAGCTCGACTGCGGGCAGGGCCGCGTCGAAGAGGTTCATCGCCAGCGCGACGAAGGCGTCGTCGCGCGAGGCCCGGATCGCGTAGCCGAGCCCCCAGAGCGCCCGGCCGTGGGCGTCCTCGGACCCGGCGGCCTCGAGCCAGCGGCGGTCGTAGCCGAGGAAATTGCGGAAGCGGCCGTTGTCGCGGTTGAAGGCGTAGGCGACAAAGGCGAGGTACCGGCCGGTCAGCCGGCGGAGGAGCGCGGTGTCCTTGTCGTGCGCCTGCGCGCGCAGGACGACGATCAGCGCCCGGATGTTGTCGTCGATCGTGTAGCCTTCGCTCAGGTTGGGCACGGTGTTGCGGGCGTGCTGGATGATGCCGGTGTCGTCGGTGAGGGTGAGCAGGTGGTCGAGGTTGAGCTCGGGCAGGGCCATGTCGAGCGGGTCCTCGACCGCGACGCGGTCGACCAGCACCGGGCCGCGCAGCCGCTCCCCGGCGGCGCGCTGGAAGCAGGCCAGGTAGTCCCGCGCGACTTCCTTCCAGATCATCCGGCGGCCGAACGCGTAGGCCTGCTTGCGCATGATGTGCCGCTCGGCCTCGTTGGCGAAGAGTTCGACCGTCGTCGCGGCAATCGCTCCCGGGTCGCGGAACGGCACGACCCGGCCGCGGCCCTCGGCGAGCAGTTCCTCGGCGTACCAGTAGGGCGTCGAGACGACCGCCTTGCCCGAGCCGAGCGAGTAGGCGAGGGTCCCGGACACCGCCTGGGCCGGGTTGAGATAGGGCGTGATGTAGACGTCGGCCGCGCCGAGGAAGCGGCAGAGCTCGTCGATGTCCACGAACCGGTTGTGAAAGACGACGTGGTCCTGGACCCCGAGGTCGCGGGCGAGGCGCTGGAGCTCGACGCGGTACTCCTCGCCCTTCTCGCGCTTGACGTGCGGGTGGGTGACGCCGAGCACGAGGTAGACGATGTCCGGGTACCGCTCGCTGATCGCCGGCAGTGCCTTGATGACGTTCTCGATGCCCTTGCTCGGCGACAGGAGGCCGAAGGTCAGCATCACCCGGCGGCCCTCGACGCCGAACAGGTCCTTGTAGTAGTTCGGGTCGACGAACGGGATGTCCGGGATGCCGTGGTGGATGAGGTCGATCTTGGCCTCCGGCACGCCGTAGACCTCGCCGAGGAGCCGGCGGCAGAGCTCGCTCATCACGATGACGCGGTCGGAAAGCTGGCAGACTTCGGTCAGCGTCTTGCGCTGCTGGTCGTCGGGCTCGCGCAGGACCGTGTGGAGGGTCGTCACGACCGGCATCCGCAGGCGGCGCTGGGTCATCAGCAGGTGGCTGCCGGCCGGGCCGCCAAAGATGCCGTACTCGTGCTGGATGCAGACCAGGTCGACCCGGCCCATGTTCAGGAAGTCGGCGAGCTGGCGATACTCGGCGACGTCGTTCTGGGCGACTTCGAACCGCACCCGGTCCGGGTAGTCGTAGCCCTCGACCCGGTCGTTCATCGCCGCGGTCAGGAACTCGATGTCCGGCGCCTCGCGCGCCATCGACTCGCAGATGTCGGCCGTGAACGTCGCGATGCCGCAGCGTCTCGGCACGTAGTTGCCGATGAAGGCGACCTTGCCGAACCCGGTCTTGCTGTTCCTCATAGTCCTGATGATGTTGCTAAGCGAAGTCTGCTATTCTAGCCGCAATGCGCCGCGCGGTCAAACCGCGAGCGGCTCTCCCCGCGGAATCCGCCCCGAGTGCGGCGCGCCGACCCGCCTAACTGCCCGCCCTGCCCCGGTTTGCGCCATCCTGCCCCTTGCACGCCGCCGGCGTTTGCGCTAAACTCGCCTTTGGAAATCCAATGAAGGAAACTCCGGCCTCGACCTTCGTCCTCACCCCTGGGCTGGGCGCGGCCCTGCGCGCCCTGCGCCTGCGGGCCGGACGGACATCGCGGCCTGGAAGCCGCTCCTACCCCCGCGCGTCGCGGACAGGGCCGGCTTGAACCCGCGCCCGGGCCGCGCGGCCGCCTGATGCTGCTCTCGCTCGCCGCGGTCGCCCTCGCCCCGGCGCTCGCGCTCGGCGTCTTCTTCTACCTCCGCGACCGCTACAAGAAGGAACCGCTCCGGCTCCTCCTGCTCGTCTTCGCGCTCGGCGCGGCCGCCCTCGTCCCGGCGATGGCGACCTCCTACGCGCTCCAGCAGATGACCGGCTGGACGTCGTCCGCGCCGAGCCTGCTCGCCCGGTTCGTCGGCGCGCTCCTCGTCGTCGGGATGGTCGAGGAGGGCTGGAAGTTCGTCGTCGTCCGGCTCGTCGCCTACGACCGGCCCGAGTTCGACGAGCCCTACGACGGGATAATGTACGCGGTGACCGCCGCGCTCGGCTTCGCGACCGTCGAGAACCTGCTCTACGTCTACGCGGGCGGGTTCGGGGTCGGCGTCCTGCGCGCCCTGCTCGCGGTGCCCGGCCACGCCTTCTACGGCGTGCTGATGGGCTACTGGCTGGGCGAGGCAAAGTTCGCCGGCACGCGGCTCCGGGCCGCCGGGCTCCAGCTCGCCGGGCTAGGGCTCGCGGTCCTCGCCCACGGCGTCTACGACTTCATCATCTTCGCGCTCGACCGCCGGCCGCTGATGCTGCTGGTCCTGCCGGTCTACGCCGCGCTGACCTGGGTGATATTCTTCCGCGCGACCCGGCTCCACGCCGCCCAGAGCTTCCGCCGCCACCCGGCGCTCCGGGATTTCTCGGACCGGCCGGGCGAGCCGCCGGTCAGTCCGCCCGCGCCGCGCGGTTGAACTCGACGATCGCCGCGTCGCTGAGCGGGTGGTCGCCGAGCCTGAGGATGACCTCGAGCGGCAGGGTCAGGTGGTCGGCGCCGGCGAGCACCGCCGCGGCGGCCTCGGCCGGCGTCTTGATGCTGGCGACCAGCACCTCGGTCTGGGTCCCGCACTCCTCGGCGACCGCGACGAGGTTGGCGACGAGCTCGCTGCCGTCGCCCTGGAGCCGCGTCGCCCGGTTGAGGTAGGGTATCACGTAGCCGGCGCCGGCCTCGCAGGCGACCCAGGCCTGGTGCGCGGCGTAGACCGCGGTGACCGCGCAGGGAATCCCGGGTGAGAGCTCGGCGACCAGCCGCATGTTCTCGCTCGTCGCCGGGATCTTGACGACGACCCGCTCCGGGCAGAGCGCGTGCATCTTCCTGGCCTCGGCCTTGCGCGCCTCGTGGTCGGCCGCGACGAGCTGGTAGAAGACCGGCCCGCGCGCGACCCGGCAGAGCGCGGCGATGACCTTCTCGGCCGGCTCGGCGACCTGCGCCATCAGGATCGGGTTCGTCGTCACGCCGGTGACGTAGCCGAGCTCCATCGCCCGCGTGACTTCCTCGAACTTCGCGCTGTCAATCAATATCATCCGGCACCTCCCCTTCCTCCCCGGCCGACGCCGGGCCGGCCGGCACGTGCCCGGCCGCGAACGCCTCGACCGCGGCCCGGGTCGGCATCGACGGCTCCGCGCCCGCGACCGTGCAGGCGAGCGCGCCACAGGCGTTGGCGAACCGGACCGCCGCGTCGATGTCCCGGCCGCGGGCGATTTCGACCGCCAGCCCGGCCCGGAACGCGTCACCGGCGCCGGTCGTGTCCTTCGCGGCGACCCGGTAGCCCGGGTGCTCGCGCATCCCGGCGCGGTCGACGACGACCGCTCCGCGCTCGCCGCGGCTGATGACGAGCGCCCGGAGCCCGCCGAGCAGTCCTCGCGCCCATTCTTCCGGGGTCTCGCCCGGCGCGAGGGTGTCGGCCTCGAGCTCGTTGGGCACGAGGTAGTCGTGCGGCCAGTCGACGTCCCCGCTCCCGCCGTGGGCCGGTGCCGGGTCGAGCAGGACGAGGGTCCCGTGCCGGCGCGCGAGCTCGGCCGCCCGCCGCGACGCCGCCGGGTTGACCTCGAACTGGAGCATCAGCAGGTCGGCCCGGGCGATGGCCTCCTCGGCCGCTTCGACCTCGGCCGGCGTCAGCGCGAGGTTGGCCCGGGGCACGCCGACGATGCTGTTGCCGCCGTCCGGGTAGACCATCGGCGCGGCCGCGCCGGTGCCGTTGACCGGGTCCCGGCCGACGTGACGGTCGGACATCCCCTCTTCCCGCATCCGGGCGAGGAACATCTCGCCGAAGGCGTCCTCGCCGCAGCGGCCGACGAACGCGGTCTCGGCGCCGAGCCGGTGGCAGGCGACCGCCTGGTTGAAGCCCTTGCCGCCGAGGTACATCCCGAACTCCTCGCCCGCCAGCGTCTCGCCGAGCCGCGGCCGGCGCGCGACCCGGAAGACGAGGTCCATCACCATGCTGCCGACGACCGCGACCCTGGGCCGTGAGCCTTTCATCGCCTCAGAGGATGCCGCCGGCCCGGCCCGGTGTCAACCCCTGCCCCGGGCTCACTCCCACAGTTCGTCGATCCGGCGCCGGACCTCGCCCGCGTCCGGGAAGCCGTCCTCGAACTCGGGCGCGGCCGGTTCGGCGAAGCCGTAGCGGACGACCTGCTGTTCGAACAGCGGCGCGACGTCGGGCGGGATGAACCGGGTGAGCTGGGCGTAGAGGTGGCCGTCGCCGAGCCGGTGCTTCTTGGTGTAGTAGCGGAGCGGGAACAGGACGTAGAGCCGGTCCTCGGCCCGGGTCACCGCGACGTAGAACAGCCGCCGCTCCTCCTCGATTTCCTCGTCGTCGCCGGTCGCCATGTCCGACGGGATCATCCCGTCGGCGGCGTGGATGACGAAGACCGCCTTCCACTCGCAGCCCTTCGCCGAGTGCATCGTCGAGAGGATCAGGAAGTCGTCGTCCTTGTGCGGCGGCCCGGCGAGGTCGGCGGTCGACTGGGGCGGGTCGAGGGTCAGGTCGGTGATGAAGTCGGAGCGGCTCCGGTAGCGGCCGGCGATGCCCTCGAGCTGTTCGAGGTCCCGGGCGCGCGGCACCGGGTTGTCGTAGAGCCGGCCGAGCAGCGGCTCGTAGTAGCGCCGGAGCTCCTCGATCTGGCCGGCGACGGGCAGGCCCCGGCCGGCCCGGGCGACGGTCAGGAGCGCGGCCGCGAGCCCGCCGAAGTCCTCGCGCGCCGCCGGCGGCACCGGGCAGTCGCCGAGCGCCTCGAGCGAGCCCGCCTCGTGGAGGAAGTCGACGACCTTCCGCGCCGACTTCGGGCCGACGCCGTCGAGCATCTCGAGCACCCGGAACCAGCTCACGTCGTCGTGCGGGTTCTCGAGCACCCGGAGCAGGGCGAGCAGGTCCTTGACGTGCGCGGCCTCGACGAAGCGCAGGCCGCCGTACTTGTGGAACGGGATGTTGCGCCGGGCGAGCTCGACCTCGAGCATGTCCGAGTGGTGGCCGGCCCGGAACAGCACCGCCTGGCGCCGGAGCGGGATGCCCTCCTCCATGTGGGCGAGCACCCGCTCGCAGACCATCCGGCACTGCTCGGACTCGTCGACGCAGGTCAAGAGCACCGGCCGCTGGCCGCTCTGGCGCTCCGAGCGCAGGCTCTTGGTGAACTTCTGCCGCGCGTGCTCCATCACCTTGTTGGCGACGTCGAGCACCGGCTGGACCGAGCGGTAGTTGTCCTCGAGCGTGACGATCGTCGTGTTCGGGAACTGCTCCGGGAACTGGAGGATGTTGCGGACCGTCGCGCCCCGGAACCGGTAGATGCTCTGGGCGTCGTCGCCGACGACGGTGATGTTGTGGTTCTCGCAGCGCAGGCCGGCGAGGATCTCGGCCTGGATGATGTTGGTGTCCTGGTACTCGTCGACGAGCACGTGGTCGAACATCCCGCCGACAGCAACGCGCACCCGCTCGACGTCGAGCAGCGCCTTCCAGAACAGGAGCAGGTCGTCGTAGTCGAGGATCTGCCGCTCCTGCTTGCGCGCGGTGTAGCGCTTGAAGATCTCGCGCAGTCCCTTGTCCGCCTCCCGGCACCACGGGTACTCCTTTTCGAGGACGTCCTCGAGTGGCTCGCGCGAGTTGACGACCCGGGAGTAGATTGCCCGGATCGTCGCCTTGCGCGGGAAGCGCTTGTCCTTCGAGGTGAAGCCGAGCTCGGTGCGGATGTAGCCGAGGAGGTCGGCCGAGTCGCCCTCGTCGGCGACCGTGAACGCCGGGTCGAGCCCGACCGCCTTGCCGTACGTCCGGAGCAGGCGGTTGCCGACCGCGTGGAAGGTTCCGCCCCAGACCCGCTCCGTCGCCTGCCGGGTCAGCGCGTGGGCCCGGTTGAGCATCTCCTGCGCGGCCCGGCGCGTGAAGGTCAGGAGCAGGATCCGCTCGGCCGGTACGCCCCGGCCGATGAGCCAGGCGACCCGGTAGGCCAATGTCCGCGTCTTGCCGGTCCCGGCGCCGGCGATGACGAGCAGCGGCCCGTCGCCGTGGGTCACCGCCCGCAGTTGCGCGGCGTTGAGCTGTTTGTCCCAGCCCTCGGGGACCGCGGGCCTGCAGTCGCTGTCATTCATCGGGTGGGCAGATTATAGACCGGCGCCGGCCGGTCACAAGGTCAGCGCGGGAAGATGGTTTCGACCGCGCCCGAGTCCGCCCAGCCGCCCTCGCCGCCCGGCGCCTGGACCAGCACCCAGCGGCCGCGCCGCTCGCGGACCGAGACCTCGAGCCCGTCGTGGACGATGAGGATGTCCTTGTACTCCTCGCCCGGCCCGGAGCGGAGCGCCTGCTCCGGCCGCGTCACGACCGCCTGGTCCGGCCCGACCTCGGCCGACCAGCTCAGCCACGATGCCGCCGACCAGCCGGCGAGGACCGCGAGCCCGACCCCGGCCCAGAGCCAGCCCCGCGCCCGGGACAGCGCGAAGAGCCCGAGGCCGGCGAGCGCGGCGAAGGCGAGGAACCCGGTCGCGAGCCGGGCCAGCGGCAGGCCGGTCGCGCGCAGGGCCGCGGTCGCGAGCCGGGCCAGCGGGTTGACGATTTCGAGGGTCCGGTCGGGCCGGTAGGCGCGGACGAACTCGAGGTTGTGCCGGACGTCCGGGTCGGCCGGCGCGAGCACCCGCGCCCGCCGGTAGTCGGCGAGCGCCCGGCCGAGCTGGCCGAGCTTGAACCGGGCGTTGCCGCGGTTGTAGAAGACCGCCGCGCTCGGCGCCCGCGCCGCCGAGTCGTAGCCGGCGATCGCCAGCTCGTAGTCGCCCGCCTCGTAGGCGGCGTTGCCCTGCTCGAAGAACGACGGCGCGCCGGTCGCGACGAGCAGCGCGAGGAGGAGCGCGCTCACAGTTCCTCCAGCACCTTCCGCGCCCGATCGAACAGCTCCGGCGCCGGACAGGAGGCCAGCCCGGGCGAAAACCGCGCGACGTCGCAGGCCCGGACGAGTTCGAGCAGTTGCCCGACCGTCGGCTCGGCGACGCCCCGGCCGGCAAGCGCGGCCCGGAGCTCGTCGCCGGTCATCCCGCCGGTCTCGAGGTTGAACCGGTCCCCGGCGTAGCCGGCGACCGCGCCGGCGAGCGCGGCGTAGAACTCCCGCTCGCGGCCCGCGCGCAGGAGCCGGCCGGCCTCGGCCAGCCGCCGCCGGACCAGCCGGCTCGCCCGCCGGCCCCGGGCGTAACCGCGGTCCTGCTCGAGCCGGCGCCGGTGCGCGCCGAGCGCGACGCCGAGCAGGAGCGCGCCGAGCCCGGCCGGGTAGCAGAGCCAGCCCCACCAGGGCGGCCCGGCCGCGAGCCCGCCCGCGATCGCGGCCGGCCGCGCGCCGGTCTTGATGTGCCGGATGTCGGTGCTGATGACCCTGACCCCGGGCTCGGCCTCGGCCAGCGGCGCGCCCGCCGTCACCCCGGTCGCGACGAACTCGAGCGAGGGCGTCGTCCGGACGTAGTAGCTGCCCGCGACCGGGTCGAAGAAACCGAACTCGACCGGCGGCAGGGCGTGCCGGCCCGATGCCTGGGGAATCAGCGGGTAGACGAACTCGCGGCTGCCCCGGACCCGGCCGTCGGCGCGGGTGATCCGGTCCCGGGTCTCCGGGTTGAGGACGCGGAGGCTGGCGACCTGGGGCAGTTTCGGCTCGCCGACGAGCTGGATGTTGCCCGTGCCCTCGACCCTGACCGTCAGGTTGACCGGCGCGCCGCCGTCCGAGCTGTCGCGGTCGAGCGCGGCCGAGACCGTGAAGCTGCCGACCCCGCCCGAGAAGCTCGCCGGCCGGCCCGAGTCGGGCAGGGGCCGGACCTCGACCGCGAGCTGGCGCGAGCCGACCTCGAACGGCTCGGTGCTGTCGAAGAAGAAACCGCCCCGCCGGACGACCGCGCCCGCGACCCGCATCGCGCCGACCTCGAGCCGGCCCGACCGGGTCGGGAAGAGCGCGACGCGCTTGAGTGTCACCGCGCTGTACTCGCGGTCGCCGAGCCGGGCCTGCCGGTAGTCGAGCTTGTCCGCGTCGAAAAGCCGCTCGGACCAGAACCCGGCGAACGCCGGGACCTGGGCGAGGTTGAGGCTGGCGACCTGGCGCCGGGTGTAGAAGGTCCAGGTCACGGTGACCTGCTCGCCCTGCCAGACCGAGGTCCGGTCCGCGCCGGCGACGAGCTGGATGTCGTCGGTCGAGACCGGCTCGGCCGGCGGGCCGAAGGGGTCGAAGGGGTCCGGCATCGGCGGCCGGGCCGGCGGCTGGCCCGGCGCCTGGTCGGCCGCGACCGCGGAGATGGTTATCGGGCTGGTCGAGTAGCTGCTGCCGCCGTGCGTCAGCCGGCACGGCCCGATGACGAGCTCGCCGGTCTCGCGGGCGGCGAGGAAGTAGATGAAGCTGATCGTCTCCTGGCGCGTCATCCGGCCGTTGACGACCGAGATGTTGGTCGACTGGGATGAGGTGCTGCCGAGCTGGTTGAAGCCGGAGAGGTCCGGGAGCTGGGGCTGGGGCACGCGGCCGAGGTTGGTGCCGGAGACGGTGACGGTCAGCGCGAAGCGCTGGCCGACGCCGACCCGGGACCGGTCGACCGAGGCCGCGAACTCAAGCTCCGCCGCGCGGGCGGGCGGGGCGAGGAGGGCGAGCGCGAGGACGACGCCGAGTGCGAGCGCGACCCGACCGCCCGCCATCGTCACCAGTCCTTCTCGACCTGCTTCTGCCGGGTCGGGGCCTGGGCCTTCTCCTGCTCGCGCCGTTCCTTGTTGTCGAGCGCCTGCATCATCCGCTCGGCCTCCTCCTGGCTCATCTCCGGCTCCGGCCTCGGCTGGGGCTGTTGCTGCTGCTGGTCCTGGCCCGAGGAATCCGGCGGCTGTTCCTGGTTCTGCTGTTCCTCCTGCTTCTTCAGGCAGTACTCGAGGTTCTGTTTCGCCTGCCGGTCGTCCGGGTTGAGCAGGAGCGCGGCCTTGTAGCTGTTGATCGCCGGGCCGAGCCGGCCGGCCCGGAACAGGGTGTTGCCGATGTTGTAGAGCGCGTCGGCCCGGCGGCGTTGGTTCCGGTCGGTCATCACCAGCTCGAGCTCGCGCAGGGCCTCGTCGTAGCGTCCGAGCCGGTGGAGCGCGTTGCCGGCGTTGAAGCGGATCGCGGTCGCGTCCGGCTCGCGGACCTCGGCCTGCTGGTAGGCGGCGAGCGCCTCGTCGAACCGGCCCCGGGCGAAGAGCCCGTTGCCACGCCGCATCAGCGCGCCGACGTCGGCCCGGGCCGGGCTCGCCGCGAGGCCGAGGACGACGAGGCCGAGCAGGACGCCGGGCGCGCGTCCGGGCAGGCGTCGCGCGGCCATCAGCGGCTCTCCCCCGACGTCGGCCCGGCCGCTGCCCTGCCGAGCCGCAGCCACGGCCAGCGCCGGTTGCTCAGCCCGAGTCCGGCGAGTATCAGCACGAATGCGATGATAAGGAACAACTGGTAGCGTTCAACATACTCGGTGAACGTGCCGCCGCCGATTTCCTTCTTGCGCAGGCGGTCGAACTCGCCGACCAGCCGGTCGGCCGAGAAGCCTTCGACCCGCAGGAACCGGCCGTCGGTCGCCTTGGCGATCAGGATCAGCGCCCGCTCGTCCATCCGCGACATCACCATTGTCCCGTCCTTGTCCTTCTTGTACTCGCGCAGGCTCCCCCGCTCGTCGTACTCCGGTATCGGCGCGCCCTCGACGGTCGCGAACGCGACCGGGTAGATCCGCACCCCGGCCTCGACCGCGCGCTGGACCGCCTGGGGCGTGTTCCGGCCGAGGTCCTCGCCGTCGGTGACCAGCACCAGCGCCTTGTGGGCGTTCTCCTTCGGGTTGAAGAGCTCGAGCGCGGCGTCGATCGCCCGGCCGTAGTCGGTCCCCGGCACCGGCATCGCGTCCGGGTCGATGATGTCGAGGAAGAGCCGGGCCGCGTCGACGTCGGTCGTCATCGGGCAGAGGACGTGGGCGTCGCCCGCGAACGCGACGATGCCAACCGCGTTGCCGGCGAGCTCGCCGATCAGCGCCGCGAGCTCGGCCTTGGCACGGTCGAGCCGGTTCGGCTTGACGTCCTCGGCCCGCATCGACTTCGAGGCGTCGAGCGCGATGACGACGTCGATGCCCCGGCCCTTGTAGAGCTGGAGCTTCTCGCCCCATTTCGGCCGCGCCGCGGCGAGGAGCAGGAAGACCATCCCGGCGAGGAGCAGGACGTTCTTGAGCGCCGCGAGCCCGGCCGCCCGGCTCGCGGTCAGCGCCGGCACGAGCTCGGCGTCGACCGCCCGCAGCAGCCGTCGCCGCTTGAGCCGGCCGAGCAGCAGCGCCAGCGCCGCCAGCACCGGCACCGCCAGGAGCAGCCAGAGGTAGGCCGGCGCGCCCCACCTTATCACGGCAGCCTCCGGAGCAGCGCCGCGGCGAGCGCGGCCGCGGCGAAGAGGACGACCGAGAGCAGGAGCGGCAGGCCGGCGAGCTCGTTGTAGACCGTGTGGCGCCGGACCTTGAAGCTGGTCGGCTGGAGCCGGTCGATCTCCTCGTAGACCCGGCCCAGCGCCGCGGCGTCGGTCGCGAGGAACGCCCGGCCGCCGGTCGTCTCGGCGATGCGCTCGAGCGCGGCCACGTCGAGGTCAATCTGGGTCTGGACGTAGCGGCGGCCGAAGACCGGGTCCTGGACCGGGAAGCGCACCGGCCCGGTCGAGCCGACCCCGATCGTGTAGACCTTGATGCCGAAACTCGCCGCGGTCTGGGCCGCGGTCAGCGGGTCGATGTCGCCGGTGTTGTTGACGCCGTCGGTCAGCAGGACGACGACTTTCTCCCGCGCCTGGCTCCGGCGCAGACGCGCCACCGCCGTGCCGAGCCCGAGCCCGATCGCGGTCCCGTCCTCGAGCATCCCGAAGTCGAGCCGGTCGATGAGCTGGTTGACGATGTTCTTGTCGTGGGTGAGCGGGCACTGGGTCAGCGCCGTCGCCGCGAAGGCGACGAGTCCGACCCGGTCCCCGGTCCGGCGCTCGACGAACTCCTTGGCCTTCTCGCGGGCGACCGTCAGCCGGTTGCGCGGCGCGAAGTCCTCGGCCTGCATGCTGCCCGAGACGTCGATCGCGAGCATGATGTCGATGCCGCGCGTCTCGACCTCCTCGAACTGCCGGCCGCGCTGGGGCCGGGCCAGCGCGACGACCATCGCCGCCAGCGCCAGCGCGTGGAGCGCGAGCGGGACGACCCGGAGCCAACGCCCGCGGTTCGGCGCCCGGCGCAGGAACGAAAGGTCGCTCCAGGTCAGCGTCGCCCGGCGCTTGGCCAGCATCCACCAGAGGAACGCCGGCACCAGCGCCAGCAGCGCGAACGCCAAGGGGTGCGCGAAGCTCATCGCGGCCTCCCCCCGACCGGCGCGCCGGCCGGCTTACCGTCCGGGGTCTTTTCGCCCGGCGTCGTCCGATCGACCAACCCCCGGGCGGTCGTCACCGCCGCCTCGAGCTCGGCCTGGTCGGGCACCAGCTTGGCGTACTTGACGAAGTCCGCGCGCCGGAAGAACCGGGCGAACTCCTCGCGCTCGGGGACCCGCGCCGCCTTCATCGCCAGCACCATCTCGCTCGTCGTCTGGTCGAGCGCCGGGAAGTCGAAGCGCCGGGTCAGGTAGCGCTTGAGGATGTCCGACACCGCGTAGTAGTAGCGCTTGACCTCGCCGGCCGCCAGCCACTCCGCGACCGGCAGCGCCGCGAGCGCGCCGAGCGCCTCGACCCAGGGGTCGGGCAGCGGCGCGCCGGCAAGCCGGCGCCGGCGCCAGCGCCGCGCGAGCCGCCGGCCGTAGAACACAAGCGCGGCGAGCGCCAGCGCGGCGAGCGCGAGCCAGAGCGGCAGCAGGTTCGGGAACGCGATCTGCTGCTTGAGGTCGTTGATGTCCGGCATCGAGTCGGGCAGGACGCTCGCGACCTCGAGCGGCAGCGATTCCGAGCGCGCCGCGAGCACGCCGTCATCGCCCGGGAAGGTGACGATGAAGCCGGGCAGGTGGAGCTCGCCGGCCGCGAACGCCGCGAGCTCGAGCTCGTGCCGGTCAACGATCGTGTCGCCGTCGTAGTTCGTCACCGTCCGCCCGTCGACGACGACGAAGCGCTCGTCGTCGAGCACCGGCGGCGAGAGCCGCTGGTCGCGATGCCGCCGGACCGCGAGCTCGACCTTGAACCGGTCGCCGACCGTCAGCGGCTTCGTCGTCCGGCGCGGCAGGAGCCGCGCGGTCACTCGCACCGGCCCGTCCTCGACGAACCGGAACGCGGGCCGGGCCGTGTCCGCCGCGGCGGTGTCGGCCGGGGCCGGGTCCTGAGCCGCGACCGGTGCGGCGAGCAACAGCACCGCGAGGACTGCCGGCGCGAGCGCGCCCGGCCGGGTCCGGCTCACTGCCGGTACCTCCTCGCCCGCGCCTGGAAGAACCGGTGCAGGGCCCGGGTGAAGTCCTCGTTGGTCCGGACCGGGACGTGGTCGATCCCGAGCCGGCGCAGCAGCCCGGCCAGCTCCTCCCGGCGCTCGGCCCGGTGCTGCTCGAACGCCCGGCGCAGGGCCGGGTCGGCACAGTCGATCGTCGCGAGCTCGCCGGTCTCGGCGTCCTCGACCTCGACCAGTCCGAGCCCGGGCAGGCGCTCCTCGGCCGGGTCGGCGACCGAGACCGCGACGAGGTCGTGGCGCCGGGCCGCGATGCCGAGCGGGGTCCGCACCTCCGCCGGCGCGAAGCCCGGCCCGAGGAAGTCCGAGACGAGAAAGACGATCGCCCGGCGCTTGACGACGTTCATCAGGAACTCGAGCGCGCGCGCCGGCGCGGTCCCCCTGCCCTCGGGCTCGAAGTAGAGGATGTCGCGGATCAGCCGCAGGACGTGGGAGCGGCCCTTTCGCGGCGGCACGTAGCGCTCGATCCGGTCGGTGAAGAAGACCAACCCGACCTTGTCGTTGTTCCGGATCGCCGAGAAGGCGAGCGTCGCGGCGAGGTTCGCCGACTGCTCGAGCTTCAGCCGCCCGCGCGTCCCGAACCGGCTCGAACCCGACGCATCGACGACCAGCATCACCACCAGCTCGCGCTCCTCGGCGAACTTCTTGACGAACGGGTGGTAACCTGCCCCGCGCGCCAGCCCGTACCGGGCGCTGACGTTCCAGTCGATTGTCCGGACGTCGTCGCCGGGCAGGTACTCGCGCAGGTCGAGGAACTCGATGCCCCGGCCCTTGAAGCTGGACTTGTAGTCGCCCGAGAAGAGCGTGTTGACCAGCCGGCGGGTCCGAATCTCGACCTGCCGGATCCGCGCCCGCGCCGCCAGCGCCCGGGCCCGTTCGTCGGGACCGGCCATCGCTATGGGACTTCGACCCGCTCGAGCACCCGGCGGACGATGTCGTCCGCGGTCAGTTCCTCGGCCTCGGCCTCGTAGCTCAGGATGACCCGGTGGCGCAGGACGTCGGGGGCCAGCTCCTTGATGTCCTCCGGGATGACAAACCCGCGCCGGCGCAGGAACGCCATCGCCCGGGCCGCGGTCACGAGGTAGATCGAGGCCCGCGGTGACGCGCCGTAGCGCACCAGCGGTTCGAGGTCGTCGAGCCCGTGTTCCTTCGGGAACCGGGTCGCGAATACCAGGTTGAGGATGTAGTCCTTGAGCTTGTCGTCAACGTAGATGCGCCGGGCGAGCTCGCGCGCCTTGGTGATCGCCGCCGCGTCGACGACCGGGCTGGCCTCGGGCTCGCTCCCGGTGGTCATCCGCTCGACAATCTGCTTCTCCTCCTCCTTCGAGGGGTAGCCGACGCTGAGCTTGAGCAGGAACCGGTCGGTCTGGGCCTCGGGCAGCGGGTAGGTGCCCTCCTGCTCGATCGGGTTCTGGGTCGCCAGCACCAGGAACGGGTCGTCGAGCCGGAACGTCTCCTCGCCGATCGTCACCTGCCGCTCCTGCATCGCCTCGAGCAGGGCGCTCTGGACCTTCGGCGGCGCACGGTTGATTTCGTCGGCGAGCACGAAGTTGGCGAACACCGGCCCCTTGCGGGCGTTGAACGCGCCGGTGCGCTGGTCGAATACCTGGGTGCCGATGATGTCGGCAGGCAGGAGGTCGGGCGTGAACTGGATGCGGGCGAACCGCGAGCGGATTGCCCGCGCCAGCGTCTTCACCGCGTAGGTCTTGGCGAGGCCCGGCACGCCCTCGATGAGGACGTGGCCGTTGGCGAGCAGGCCGACCATCAACCGCTCGACCAGGTACTTCTGGCCGACGATGACCTTGCCCACCTCGCTCGTCACCGCCTGCACGAAGATGCTCTCGCGCTCGATTTCCTCGTGTACCTGCCGGATGTCGTCCTTCAGCATTTCTTCCATACTCTGCTCCTCTTTCACCAGCATTGGGCACAGGAACCAGTCGGCCTGAGCATTGGGTCGAAGCCGTCGGCAGTAGAACCGCCGCCCGGCTTCAGCCTTATAGACTGGCCGAACCGCCCGATGGTTGCAGGCAACCGTCCCAGCTTCGGGCTATCGCCATACCAGCCAGTCGCTTAGCCGCACGAGCGCCCATTCCAAGACGTCCCGCCCGATTGCCCCTCGAATCGCCAGACGCCTGCTGTTTATAAATAGACACTATTTAAGAGTCGCCCCGCGGCGGATAGCCGAGCGGGGCAGGATAACCCTGCCCCGCGTAAATGGCTGTAAAGTTATCAGTTAACGTCGTTGAGGGCTTCGAGCTTGTCCATGTTCTGGACGATGAACTGCCGGTTCTCCTGAGGCACCTTGGCGCAGAAGGCCTTGGCCTTCTCGATCTCGGCCATCATCTCCTTGCCTTCCTCGGTGTCATCCGAGAGCTGCTCGGACATCGACACTGCCATGTCGAGGGTGAACGCGGCCGAGGCGGCCATCACCTTGTGCATCGTCGGCCCGAACTCGGCCCAGGAGGTGCCGCTCTGCTCGAGGGCTTCCTTGACGCCGGCGACCTCTTCCATCCCGCCGACCACGCGGTTGAGCGCCGCCGGTATCTCCTCGCCCTCTTTCTCCTCCGGGGCGTATTCGGCCGCCTTCAGCGCGGCCGCCACGCCGGGCAGTGCGGTGAAGAACTTCTGGCCCTCGGTCTCGGTGATCGGCTCGAAGGCGAAGGCCGGCATCCCGGCGGTCGGGTCCTCGGCCTTCGGCGCTTCGGCCTTCTGGCCGCCGCAGAAGATGGCGGCGACGAGCGCGAACGCCATTGCGAGCTTGACTGCTTTCATCGTTGCTCCTTTCGGGTACCGAGAGGATAGGCTGCGGCGCCCGGCTGTCAACCCTGCCGGGCCCGGCCGGGCCATCCCTTGCGCCGGTTCGGCCCGGTTGTATAATCCGGAATGCGTATACCCTTGCGTGTGCGCGTGCTGGTCGGACAGGCGGCAAACCTCGCGCTGGTCGTCCTCGTCTGGGTCGGCGCCTTCTTCCTGTTGATGGAACTTGGCCGTTCGGCCCAGGCCATCCTGAGCGAGAACTACCGGAGCATCGAGGCCGCCCACGGGATGCTCCTCGCTCTCGCCCGGCAGGACGTTGCCGAGCTCCGCGCGCTGGCCGGCGCGTCGGCTTCGCCGGACGAGGAGTTCACCGCGGCCGAGGCGGACTTCTTCCAGTGGCTCGGCCGCGAAAAGGACAACATCACCCTGCCCGGCGAGGCGTCGGCCGCCCGGGCCGCCGAGTCGCTCTACACCATCCACCTCGCCCGCCACCGCACTTTCGCCCGGTTGCTGGCCGCGGACCCGATGGCCGCCCGCAGCTTCTACCTGACCCGGACCGTCCCGGCCCGGCAGGCAGTGGCGGTCCGGGTCAGCGAACTCGTCGAGCTGAACCGCGGCCAGATGCACGACGCGAGTCTGGCCACTCATCGGATGGCGGTCCGCTCGCTGGTGCTGACGATCCTGGTCGGGGTACTGGCGCTGGCCGGCGGCATCCTCCTCAGTGTCTGGCTCTCCCGGCGCATCACCGCCCCGGTCCGCCGGCTGACCGCGCTGGCCAACGAGGTCGCCGAGGGGAATCTCGACGTCTACATCGCCCCGCCCTCGCGCGACGAGATCGGCCAGCTCGCCCAGGCGTTTGACGCAATGGTCAAGCGCCTCAAGCAGTACCGGGATATGGACGTCGCGCGCATCGTCGCCGAGCGCACCAAGGCCGACGCCATCCTCGCGGTCATCGGTGACGGCATCCTGACCTTCGACTCCGAGTACAAGATAACCAGCGCCAACGCCGCGGCGCTCACCTCGGTCGGGCTGCACCGCGAGCAGGTCATCGGCCGGCACTTCCTCGAGGTGCTCCGCGACGAGCGGATGTTCGGCCAGCTGCGCCACACCCACGAGCAGGGCGCGATGCCGCCGGGCGCGGACCAGGAGCTCGAGGTCACGCGCGACGGCCGGCGAATGCACTACCGCTACGCCTTCACGCCCGTCCGGACCGACGAGGGCCGCAGCCTCGGAGTCGTGCTGTTCCTCCAGGACATCAGCAAGTTCCGCGAGCTCGACCGGATGCGGACAGAGTTCGTGCTGACCGCGTCGCACGAGCTGAAGACGCCGCTGACCGCGCTGACGATGGCGGTCCGGCTCCTCGAGGAGCTGTCGCTCGACGAGCGCGGCCGCGAGCTGGTCGCGACCGCCCGCGAGGAGACCGACCGGCTCAAGGCGACCGTCCACGAGCTTCTCGACCTGTCCCGCATCGAGTCGGGACGGGTCGAGATGCGGCCCCAGCGCGTTGACCTGGCCCTGCTGCTCGAGCGCGCGCGGGCGGCGGTCACCTCCCAGGCCGTGGCCCGGTCGGTCCGCCTCGAGGGCGAGCTTCCGGACGACCTGCCGCCGGTGCAGGCCGACCCGGAACGCATCCTGCTCGTGCTCGTGAACCTGCTCAGCAACGCCGTGCGCCACTCACCCGCGGGCGCGGCGGTGACGGTCGCGGCGCGGCACGTCGGCGGTCGCGTCTTCGTGACGGTGGCCGACGAGGGCCCGGGCATCCCGGCCGAGGTCCAGAACCGCGTGTTCGAGCCGTTCTACCGCGTCGAGGGCGAGGCCACCCAGGGCGGCAGCGGGCTGGGGCTGGCGATCGCCCGCGAGATCGTGCGGGCCCACAACGGTACAATATGGGTCGAGAGCGAGCTGGGACGGGGCAGCCGTTTCACGTTCGCCCTGCCCGTGGCGGCGGTCGCGGGCGGAAAGGAGTCAGCGTGAGTGATACGCCGGAACGGAAGTCCGTGCTCGTCGTCGACGACGAAAAGAACATCCGACTGACCGTTAGCCGGGCGCTGGAGAGCCCGGAGCTCGAGGTCGTAACCGCCATCACCGGCGAGGAAGCGCTCGCCGCACTGGCCGAGCGCCGGTTCGACGTGATGCTCCTCGACCTCAACATGCCGGGCATGGACGGCATGGCGGTCCTGCGCCGGGTGGCGAAGGACCACGCCGACGTCCGCGTCGTCATCGTCACCGCCTACGGCACCGTCGAGCGGGCGGTCGAGGCGATGCGTCTCGGCGCGGTCGACTTCCTCGAGAAACCGGTGACGCCGGACCAGCTGCGCGGGCTGCTCCGCGAGTTGTTCGACCGCGCCGGCCTGCGCGAGGAAAAGGCCCAGTCCTACGACGAACACCTCCAGCTTGCCAAGCGCTGCATCAACGACCGCCGCTTCGAGGCGGCGTTCCGGCTCATTGAGAAGGCCATCGCGCTCGACTCGACCAAGGCGGAGGCCTTCAACCTCAAGGGCGTGTTGTTCGAGCTGCAGGAGAACATCCCGGCGGCGCAGAAGATGTACCGCGTGGCGCTCCAGCTCGACCCGGCCAACCGCCAGGCGCGCACCAACCTCGACCGCACCGCCACGTTCCGGACCCCGCTTGGGACCTACCGTTCCAGGGAATAGCGGTGTTCGTCGTCGTCGTTGGCTGCGGCCAGACCGGGTCGGCGCTTGCCGATGCGCTGTCACAGGCCGGCCACAGCGTCGTCGCGCTCGACAGCGACCAGTCCAAGCTCGATGCCCTGCCGCCGGAGTTCACCGGCTTCACGGTCCGGGGCGACGCCGGCGACCTTGCCGTGCTGCGGCAGTGCCGGATGGAGCAGGCCGACGCGGCCGTCGTCGTCACCCGCGACGACAACCTCAACCTGATGGTCGCGCAGGTCTGCCGGACGGCGTTCGACGTCCGGCTGGTGCTGGCGCGGTGCTACGACCCGGCGCGCGAGGGTGTCTACCGGGAGCTCGGCGTCGAGGCGCTGTCGCCCTCCCGGCTGATGGTCGCCGCGCTCCGCGACCGGCTGGCGCGGCCGGGGCAGGAGCAGTGATGCAGAACATCCTCGCCGGCGGCGCGATTCTCTGCCGCTACCTGGGCCGGACCCTCGTCGCCCGGGGCCTGACGGTCACAGTCATCAACCCGGACCGCGCCGAGTGCGACTGGCTGGCGGCCCGGCTCAAGGCGACGGTCGTCTGCGGCGACGCCACCGACCCGGAGATTCTCGAAGACGCCGGCGCCGGCCGGGCCGCCCTTCTTGCCGCGCTGACCCAGCGCGACGCCGACAACCTGGTGATGTGCCAGCTCGCCCGCCAGCGGTTCGGGGTCGCGCGCACCCTGGCGCTGGTCAACGACCCGGCCAAGGTCGAGGTCTTCACGCGCCTCGGCATCACCGAGACCATCAGCCTGACCGGGACGGTCGCGGCGATGATCGAGCGCCAGGTCGGGTTCGACGAGATCGTCAGCCAGCTCGCGGTCGGCGGCGGGGTCGTCGTGTCGGAGATCCGTCTCGCGGCGTCGGCACCCGCGGTCGGCCGCGAGGTCGCCGCGCTCGGCCTGCCGGCGGGGTGCCTGGTCGGCTGCGTCGTCCGCGCGGACCGGGCTTCCGTCGTCCGGGGCGGGTTCAGGTTCGAAGCCGGAGACCGGGTTCTCCTCCTCGCCCTGCCCGAGGAGCTCGGCCCGGCCATCCGGCGGCTCACCGGTGAAACCGCCTGAGCTGCCCGGGGATCGCCAGGCGGGCTTCCGGCGCGAGCGGCTGGCGGCATTTGGGTTCTCGTCCGGCCTGCTGACGCTCAGCTTCGGCCTCGTCACCCTCGTCCCGCTGCTCCTGCTCCTCGCGTTCCCGCAGGAACGGGCGCTGGCCCCGGCCTTCTGGCTGCCGGGCGGCGCATCGGTCGCCTTTGGTCTGGCCCTGCTCGTCACCTGCCGCCGCGGCCGCCGGTATGCTCTCAACCTGACCGACGGCGCGGCCATCGTCACCGCCATCTGGCTCTACGCTGGTCTCGTCGGGTCTGTGCCCTTCATCATCGGTGCGCGCGCACACTTCCTCCACGGGCTTTTCGAGTCGGTCAGCGGCATCACGACGACCGGGCTGTCGGTCTTCGACGTCCGTGGCCTGCCGCAGCTCCTGCTCTTCTGGCGAAGCTGGCTCCAGTTCCTTGGCGGCGCGGGCTTCGCGATCGTGATGCTCGCCGCGATCGTCGGGCCATTTGCCCCGGCGCTGTCCGTTGCCGAGGGCCACTCCGACCCGCTCCTGCCCCACGTCCGCAAGTCGGCCGGGATGTTCATGTTTCTCTACGCGGGCTACTCCGCGGCCGGGATCGCCGCGTATGTCCTCGCAGGGATGGCGCCCTTCGAAGCGGTGTGTCACGCCTTTTCCGCGCTCTCGACCGGCGGCTTCTCGACCCGGGCCGGCAGCATCGGCGAGTTCGGCAACGCCGGCATCGAGCTCATCACCATCGCGCTGATGCTCGCCGGCGCGACGAGCTTCACGCTGCATCACGCGCTCTGGCGCGGCCGGGTGCGCGCGGTCGGCCGCAACGGCGAACTCCGCCTCGCCGGAGTCGTCCTCGCCGGGTCGTTCCTGCTCGTCGCGGTCGGGACGGTCGGTCGGCTCGGGCTCGGCTTCGTCGACTCCGCCCGCGTCGCCCTGTTCGAAACCGCCTCCGCACTGACAACCACCGGCTACTCGATCACCGGCTACGCGCCCTGGAACGGCCTCGGCATCTTCGTCCTGATCATCTTGATGACCGTCGGCGGCGCGGTTTCCTCGACCGCCGGCGGAGTGAAGCAGTACCGGGTCTATCTCCTGTTCAAGTCCGTCGTCTGGGACATCCGCCGGCGCTTCCTGCCGCGAAACGCCGTCGTCCACTACTCGGTCTGGCGCGGCGGGACGCAGGCGACGATCGTCGACCAGGACCTGCGCCGCGTCGCGGGCTTCGTCTTCCTCTACCTCGCGACCTACGTCGCCGGCGTGCTCGTCCTCCTCGGGGCCGGCTGCTCGGTCCAGGAGGCGCTCTTCGAGTTCGCCTCGGCGCTCGCCACCACCGGTCTCTCGGTCGGCGTCACCGGCCCGGGCACCGCGCCCGCGATTCTCTGGGCCGAGATCGGCGGGATGTTCCTCGGCCGGCTCGAATTTCTCGTCGTGCTCGTCGGTCTGGTCCGTGTCGGTCGCGGACTTGCCGACTACCTCCGCCGCCGCAACCGCCGTCGGGTCGAACCCCGACCCGGACCCGCGCCCTCCCCTGACGAGGGCGAGGTCTAGCGTCAACAGTCACCTCCCGCCGCCGGTCGGCCTCAGCCTGTTGACCGCCCGCGCGCCGCGCCTATCATCCTGCGATGCTTCGCAGGCCGGACCGCCTATTGCTCGGCCTCGCCGGGCTCGTCGCCCTCGCCGGCGCGTGGACCGCGCCGGTGCTGTCCAACGTCTCGAGCTCCGCCCCGCCGCCCGGCGGCACGGTCGTCGTCCAGGCCGACATCGCCGGCCCGGTTGAGGACGACAACATCACCGCCTGGGTCAACTGGTCCACCAACGCCGGCGCGAGCTGGAGCCGGGCCGACATGGCCCGCCTCGCCCTCCCCGGCTGGGACAGCACCTGGCAGGGCGGCTTCACCCTGCCCGGCTCGGGCACGGTGCTCTGGTACGTCCAGTCCGAGGACGGCGCCAACTGGGCGACCCAGGGCCCGAAAAACGCCGCCGACGCCTGGCCGCCGGCCCCGGCCCTGCTCGCCCCGGTCGCCTTCGAGCCGGCGGGCGACATGGTCAACAACCCGCCCGGAAACTGGCTCGACCTGACCGACGTCCGGTTCGGCATCTCCGACGCGTGGATCTACGCCCGGGTGACCAACAACCACACCTCCTGGCCGGTCAGCACGACCATTCCCCTGCGCTGGTACCTCTACGCCGTCGGGTTTCGCAACCCGGACGCGGCGCAGGACACCTTCTCCTTCGTGCTCGCCTACGGCAACATCCTCGGCCTGTACCAGCCCGGCCTGTATGTCATCAACGGCTACACCAGCGAGTTCGAGCGCGTCGGCGACATCGAGTACAACACCGCGGGCAACGTCCTCTCGATGCGCTGCCGCATCGCGGACCTCGCCACCCACCCGAAGTTCGGGCCCTGGCCGATACCCTCCGGCCACCTCCGCGCGGCCCGGGGCGACACCCGCTCGGTCGACATCAACCAGAACGCGACGCTCCACGACACCTCGAACCAGTCCCGCTGGTACGTCGACCGCTCCCCCGGCTTCGTCGTCGGCCAGAACCGCTCCCCAGTCCTCAGCCTTCCCACCGTCGTTCCCCGGCAGGGCGGCCCCTCGACCGAGTTCGCCTTCAGCGCCGACTACACCGACCCGGATACCAACCTCCCGGTCCTGCGCAAGCTCGTCGTCGGTGCCGACACCATCGAACTCGTGCCCAATGGCCACCGCTGGCACCGGCCGGTCGTCTTCGGCGACCGGCGGGGCGGCTTTGCGCCCGGCGTCCACCGGTTCCACTTCCTCTTCTCCGACGGCCTCGCGACGGTGACGTCCGGCCCGGACAGCTTCGTCGTCACCGACACGACCGCGGTCGCCGAGCTCCCGCCCGCCCCGGTCGGATTCACGGCCGCGCCCAACCCGTTCCGGCACGCGGTCGAGCTCCTCATCCCGCCCGGCTGGCAGGGCGCGGTGCTCTTCGCCCCCTCGGGCCGGCTCGTCCGCCGATTCCTGCCCGGCCGGCAGCGCTGGGACGGCACCGACGAATCGGGCCGGCCGGTGCCTTCCGGCGTCTACTTCCTGCGCGCCGGCGCCGGCGCGGCCGGGCTGCGCCTGCTCCGCCTCGCCGACTGACCGCCACTTGACCGCGCGGGCGGCAAGCGCTAACATCGCGTGGCGATGAGAACTGCCCTCGCGCTGGGCCTGCTCTGGCTTGCCGCGGCCGGCGGTGGCATCGGCCAGGTGTCGAACTCGGCGCCGATCGGCACGATGCTCGTCCACGCCGACCTCGCGACCCCCTCCGCGCCCGGCCTTGACACCATCGCCGCCCGGGTGTTCGTCTCGACCGACAGCCAGCGGACCTGGACCGAGCGGCCGATTTCCCGCCTCGCCCGGCCCGGCTACGACAGCACCTGGCAGGCCGCGTTCGCGGTCCCGCCCGGGCCCGGCATTCTCTGGTACTACGTCAACGCCGGGCAGAATGGCGCCTTCGCGACCCAGTCGCCGCTCAACGAGGCCGACGCCTGGCCGGTTCCCGACAACCTGCTCGCCCGCATCGCCCGCGACACCACCGGCGACGCCCTCAGCCCGGAAGGCCCGTGGCTCGACCTCACCGGCGCCCGGGTCGGCCGCTCGGCCGAGCGCTTCTACGTCGAGCTGACCAACAACCACACGTCCTGGCCGACCTCGGGCGGGCTCCTCAAGTGGTTCGCCTACTCGCTCGGCTTCTCCAACCCCGAGGCGCCGTCCGACAGTTGGGTCTTCGCCGCGGTCTATGTCAGCGCCTGGCCGGTGATGGAAACCGGGCTCTTCGCCATCAACCGCTACACCGGCGCTACCCCGGAGCGCATCGGCGACGTCGATGCCTCGACCGCGGGCAACCGCCTGCTGATGCGCCTGCGCGTCGCCGACCTCGCCGGCGATGCCCGCTTCGGCCCCTGGCCCAATTCCGCGGGCTGGCTCTGGGCCGCGGCCGCGACCCAGACAATCACGGTGAGCGGCGCCGCGACCAGGGACACGACCCTGCCCGGCCTCTTCCACGCCACCCGCACCCAGCGCCCGGCCCTCGGCGCGAATCGCCCGCTCGCTGTCGCCTCGGCCCGCGTCGTGCCCGACACCGGCACACCCGGGACCCTGTTCAACTTCTCGGCCGACTACACCGATCCGGATACCAACCCGCCGACGCGCCGCCTGCTCGCCTTTGTCGGGAGCCCGGACAGCCTCGTCCTCGTGCCCGACAACCGGCGTTACTGGCGCGGCGTCACCTTCCGCGCCGCGCGGAGCGGCTTCGCGCCGGGCCGCCACGAGGCGACCTTCGCCTTCTCCGACGGCGCCGCGGATACGGCGGTCACGGTCAGCTTCTACGTCGACGACACCGTCGGCATCGCCGAAGGCCTCCCGGCGCACGGCCCGGCGGAACTGCCGACCATCGTCCGCGGCTCGCTCGTCCTCCCCCGCTTGCCCGACCCCGCGGCCTTCCGGTTCCTCTTCTCCGCTTCCGGCCGCCGGGTGATGGCGCTCGCGCCCGGTCCCAACGACGTCTCCTGCCTCGCGCCGGGCGTGTACTTCCTGCGCGGCGAGGATGCCCGTGGCTACGGATTCGCCGGCCCGGGCCGGCGAATCATCATCGCCCGCTAGCGGGCGCGTCGCCCGAAGCGGTTGCGGCCGGCTGACCCGCGCCCCCAGCTTCCCTACCCCGGCCGCCCGGCTGGCGCCCCGGCAGACTGCCCGGAGCGCTTCGAGCCGCGCCCGGCGCCACCGCCACGCCTGTCCGGCCGTGCGACGCCGCAGAGCGGCGGCAGCCTGCTTCAAGCGTGCGGCGGGAGACTTCTGGCCTCCCGCCGCCTGTTCGCAGGCCCGGGTCAGTCTGTCTTCACCAGCTTCCGGACCGCGGTGGAGTCGCCGGTCGCTTGACAGAGGGCAATTGCGGCTATAATCGCTTAAGGCAGATGTGCCCTGACGCGCAGGGCCGCGGGCGCGACAGCGGCATTGTGAACGCGTCGCGGCAGAGGAGGTAAGCGAGTGCTCGCATCGCGCCGTGGGCCGCAGACCGGCCGCACGGACAGTCAGTCGCGCCCGGCCGACCGGCCGGGTAACAAGTCACACGAAGTCAATCGGCAACGCCGCCGACCGGGCCCGGACCGGCGTCGAGTGGCCGGCAGGCCGCGGCAATGCGGCGGCAGGCAGGACAAGGAGGAGAGATGGAGCTGACGAAGAAAGACCCCCCGGCCCGGACACCGGGCGGGCATACCACGCGCTACATCGTGGTCGCGCTCGCGGTCGTCGCGGTCATCGTGGTCATCGTGGTGATGGCCAGCGCCGGCTCGCGCAACAGGGTAAAGGTCCCGGAGTTCGTCGGCCGGCCCTTCGCGGAGGCGGCGGCGGACGCCGGCGCGCTCGGGCTGGCGCTCCGGGAGGAGCTGAGCAGGCCGGACGACTCGGCACCGGCGGGCGTGATACTCGGCCAGGAGCAGGCGGCCGGGACGCTGGTGAAGAAGGACGACACGGTGCGGGTCACGGTCAGCAAGGGCCCGGTGAAGGTCGTGCCGGAGCTGGCCGGGTTCAAGCGCGAGGACGCCGCCGTCGAGCTGCCGAGGTCGGGCCTCGTCCCGGGCAAGGTCACGACCGAGCGGACGACCGAGTACCCGCCTGGCCGGATCGTCAGGATGGACCCGCCGGCGGGCACGGAGCTGATGCGGGGACAGCCGGTCAACCTCGTTATCAGCACCGCGCCGCCGCCGCCGCCGGTGCCGCTGTCCTTCGCCCGCCCGGCAATCGAGCTGACTTCGGTCGAGGCGACCGATGCCGGCGGCGACGGCTTCACGCTCGCGGTCGGGCTCGCCGCGACCAACCCCAACCTCGTGCCCGGCCGGATCCGGGCGTTCTACTACAAGCTCGAGGTGGACACTTTCTACCTCGCCAGCGCGAAGCACGCCTGCGATGTCGAACTGCCGCCGGGCCGGGCCGCGGCGAGCGTGCTGAGCGTGAACATCCGCCACGACCGGCTGGGCCGGGCCGCGGCCGCGCTGGTCGCGCACGGCAGGGTCAGCTACCGGGTGCGCGGCTACTACACGCTCGAGGCCGAGGGCGGCCGGTCGGTCGAGCCGGTGCAGGTCACGGGCGTGTTCGACGTGGCGGACCGGCTCGCGGCCTACACCGGCCGGGCCCGCCAGTGAGCGACGGGAGGCAAACCGTGAGACACAAGGCAAGTCGGCGCGCGGGGATGGTCCTGCTGCTGGCGGCCGCCTGCGCCGGGCTCGGTCCGGCCTGCGCGACCTTCCTGTCCGGCACGGCGGGCGCGGTCCTGCTCGACCTCGCCCCGGTCGGGCTCGAGCTGTTCGAGTTCCCGGCAAAGCTCGAGCTCAAGGTCAGCAACCCGTCGAAGATGACGGTCTCGGTCTCGGACATCAAGTACGAGGTCATCATCGACGGCGCGGTCGTCGCCTCGGGCGAACAGCAGGCGCCGGTGACGGTCGAGGCCGAGGGGTCGCAGGTCATCGCGGTGCCGCTGTCGGTCAAGGCCGGCAGCGTGCTGACCGGCATCAGGTCGGCGGTCGCGAAGCGCGGGGTCAAGTACCAGGTACGCGGGTCATACTCGATCGCCGCGACCTCGGAGCAGAACTTCACCGCCGCGTCGCTGCTGAGGCCGCTGATGAAGAGGGCGCAGGCCGGAGGCGGGGAGGACGGGCGCTGAGGGCGGGGCGCAAGAAAGGAGGCGCGTGCGATGAACTCGCGGCGATTTGCGGGCCGGGCCGGGCGGATGGCGGCCGGCATCCTGCTGGTTATGGTCGTCTCGCTCGCGCTGGCGGCGAAGCGGTGCCCGAACTGCGGGACGACCTACCCGGACGAGGACAACTACTGCGCGGAGTGCGCGGGCGAAGACGGCAAGCCGTTGCGGCTGGTGCCGGTGCCGAGGCCCGCGCCGAGGCCTGCCCCGGCGCCGGCCCCGGCGCCGACTGCACCGGCCGGAATGAAGGCGCTGGGCCGGAACGCTCAGGGCTACGAGGAAGCGCTGTGGCTGAAGGACTCGTCGGTGATGGTGAAGGTCCCGGCCGGCGAGTTCTGGATGGGGAGCGTCACGGGCGAGGGAGAGTCCGACGAGCGGCCCCAGCACAGGGTGTATCTCGACGAGTTCTGGCTGGACAAGCACGAGGTGACGAACCGGCAGTATGAGAGGTTCGTGAAGGCGACCGGGTACCGGACCGACGCCGAGAAGGAGGGTACCGGTTACGTCTACGACACCGACTTGTCGAAGTGGCTGACCAAGTCCGGGGTGAGCTGGCGGACGTACTACGGGTACAGCACCGAGAACCACCCGGCAGTGCTGGTGTCGTGGAACGACGCGAGGGCTTACTGCGACTGGGCGGGCAAGCGCCTGCCGACCGAGGCGGAATGGGAGAAAGCGGCCCGGGGCACGGATGCGCGGAAGTACCCGTGGGGGAACGAGGAGCCGGATGCGGGCGGAAGATACCGGGCGAACTGGGGCGAAGGCTCGGACCGGGCCGTCTGGCGGCGGGACGGCTACGAGTTCACGGCGCCGGTGGGCAGCTTTTCGGCGGGTGCGTCGCCCTATGGGTTGCTGGATATGGCGGGTAATGTCTGGGAATGGTGCAATGACTGGTATGACAGCGACTACTACGGCAAAGGCGTGGACCGCAACCCGCAGGGCCCGGCGACTGGCTCGCCCCGCGTGTACCGCGGCGGGTCCTGGCTCAACAACGCCGGGTCCCTGCGCAGCGCCTACCGCGGCAGGTACGAACCATCGTTCCGGATCATCTTCCTCGGGTTCCGTTGTGCCGGGACAAGGTAGTCTGTCTGTGAATCTGGTAATCTGGAAATCTGAATATCTGGGCTCCGGGAGCGGCGGCGAAGCCGCCGCTCGACGGCTGATGATGCGGTCATACCTCTGCGCCGGGACGGCCGCAACCTGTCCCGTGCCGCGCATTGAGAGGAAGTAATGAGTGAAGGGTGATGAGCAATGAGTCGGGATAAGGAGGCGGCGGTGGGCGATTGTCCTCCATCCATCGGCTCTGCCACCGACCGGGGACTGAACCCGGCCCGGCCCAAGAACGAGGATGCGCTCTTCGTCCCGAGTGCAGTTGAGGACCGTTTGCTGGTGGAGCGGGGCAGGCTGTACGCGGTAGCGGACGGGATGGGCGGCGAGGCGGCGGGCGAGGTCGCGAGCAGGCTGGGCGTGGACGCGCTCAGCGAGCACTACTACCGGCGACCGTGGGCCGGCGACCCGGGCCGGATGCTGGCGCAGGCGATGCGGGCGGCCCACGAGGCGGTGGCGGCGGCCGCCGAGGCGCCGGAGCGGAAGGGAATGGGCGCGACCCTGACCGCGCTCGTGCTTCACGGTGACAAGGCATACATCGCCAGCGTCGGCGACAGCCGGTGCTACCTCCTGCGCGACGGGCAGATGTCGCAGATTACCAACGACCACACCCTGGTCGCCCGGCTGGTCAGCAAGGGCCTGATGACCCCGGAGCAGGCCCGGAACAGCCCGAAGCGGAACATCATCAGCCGCGCGCTCGGGATAGCCAGGTCCGAGGCCGAGTCCTTCGAGCTCGAACCGCGGGCCGGGGACCGGTTCCTGCTCAGCAGTGATGGCGCGCACGGGGTGCTGGAGGACGAGGAACTGCGCGACATCCTGCTCCGGCATCCGCCGGACCGGGCGGTGCTGGAGATCGTCGAGCAGGTCAAGAAGCGCGGCGCGCCGGACAACGTGACGGTGATTGTGGTGCAGGCGGGCGAAGCGGCGCGGGCAGCCGACAGCTTACAGCCGACTGCGCACGGCCGGGAAACGATGCCATTGACCGCGTCCGCGCCGCGGCGCCCGCGGCGCGCCGGCCGCCGACGGGCGCTGCCGCTGGTGCTTGCCGGGCTGGTCTTCCTGCTCGTGCTTGCGTTTGCGGTCTGGCGGTACCTGGAACGGCCGGCCGTGGACAGCGGACAGCCGGAAGCCGACAGCTTACAGCTTCCAGCTGACAGCCTGAGACAAGAGGAAGCCGACAGTCTGCAGCTTCCAGCCGACAGCCCGGAACGGCAGGAAGCAGACAGCCCCGGGCAGGGGCAGACGAGCACGGCGCCCGGCGCAACACAGGACCCGACCAGCCTCGAACCGGCAGCCGGCTCCGTGAGCATCGGGCCCGGATTCCAGAGGCAGGCACGTGACCTGCTGAGCCCGCCGGAAGAGGACAGCGGTCAGCCATCAGCCGACAGCTTGCCGCTTACTGCCGAGAGCGGTCGGACGGAGGCGGACAGCTCTCAGCCGACAGCCGACAGCTTACTGCCATCAGCAGACAGCCCGGAAGATGAAACGAAGCCCGACAGCGCGCGAGCGCCGGATAAAGACACAGGGACAGCAGAAGGAGGTGATGGGTTATGAGTGAAGCGAGAACGCAGCGGGAAGAGACAGGCGACCATCGGCCAGGCCGGTCCTGTCCTCTCTCATTACACGATACTCATCACTGTTCCTGTTCTCTACGCATCGCTCGCCGACCCTTCGCCATTCCTGTCCGTGACTCATCACTCATTACTCATAACTCATCGCTAATCCTATGATCGGCCAATCCATCGGCGACTATCGCATCACCGACAAGCTCGGTGAGGGCGGGTTCGGGGTCGTGTACAAGGCCGTGCACCGGCTCCTCGAGCAGGAAGTGGCGATGAAGACGCTCGATGCCATCCTGACCCGGGATGTCCGGTTCCGCCAGCGGTTCTTCGAGGAGGCGAAGACCCAGGCCCGGCTCAAGCATCCGAACATCGTCACCCTGCACAACTTCTTCGAGCACGACGGGCAGTACTACATCGTGATGGAGTATCTCGAAGGCATGGTCCTGCCCGGCGGCCAGCGGGCGAAGAACCTCGGCGACCTGGTCAAGCTCGGGCCGGTGCCCGAGGCCCGGACCCGGGAGATATTCCGGCAGATACTCGAGGGCGTGTCCTGCGCGCACCGGCACGGGGTCCTGCACCGGGACATAAAACCGCTGAACATCCTGTTTGCCGAGTCCGGGCTGGTGAAGATCGCCGACTTCGGCATCGCCAAGATAATCGGCGGCGACACGAACATCTCGCTCTCCGGCACCCGGGTCGGCACTCCCGCCTACATGTCGCCGGAGCAGGTGCTGAACCGGCCGCTGGACGCGCGCACCGACATCTACTCGCTGGGCTGCGTGCTCTACGAACTGGCCGCGGGCGCGATGCCGTTCCAGGCGACCTCGACGACCTCGATGGAGGAACAGCACCTGTCCGTGCCGCCGCCGCCGCCGCGGCAGAGGAATCCATGGCTGAGCGAAACGATGGAACGGGCGATACTCAAGGCGATGGCGAAGAAGCCGGAGGAGCGGTTCCAGAGCTGTGAGGAGTTTGCGGAGGCGCTGGCGGACAGCCGACAGCCGGAGGAGAGAGGCCTGCGGCCAGCAGCCGACAGCTTACAGCCCGATGAGGAGAAAGGCCGACACCCGCCAGCTCACAGCATACGGCCGGAAGCGGTGATGCGGAAGACGATACCGGACCCGGTGGCGGCGGTGCCGGAGGAGGAAGTGAGGAGCGAAGAGGGAAGAGTGAAGAGAGCGGGCGGCGGCAAGCGGTCAGCGGAAGACACTCATCACCCTCCTCGCCGCAAGGCGGTTCTCGTCATTGGCATCGCGGCGGTGCTGGTTGTGGCGGTGGTCGGCGGAGTCCTCCTGGCACGCAGACAGCCGACGGCCGGGTTCGTGCTTCCGGAGCTGGCGGGAGTCAGCCTCGCCTCGGCGCGGCGGCTGGCGCAGGAGCAGGGCCTGGTGCTGGTTGCCGCCGACAGCGTGCTTGCGGACGATGCCGCGCCGGGCGCGGTGGTCACTGCCCGGCCGGCGGCGGGCGCGCCGCTGAACCGGGGCGACACGGTGCGGGTGACCTGGTGCTGGGGCAGGCGGACCTGTCCGGACTGCGGGACGACGCGCAAGGCCGCCGCGAGGTTCTGCACCCGGTGCGGGCACGTGTTCCAGAGGCTGTGAAGTGCGAGCCGGAGACGCGGTCGGCAGTTCCGTGCGCGGCATTGTCCGCCTGGTGGTTCGCGCCTGGCCGTGCCTGCTGCTGCCGGCGGTTTCCTGCTCGTGGCTGGTGAAGCCGGTCGAGGCGCGGCTGGCCGGCCTGGCCTGGAACCCGGAGCAGGGTCTGGAGCTGGCCGTGGTCGCGACGAACCCGAACCGGTTCGCGGTGCGGCTGAGCGAGCTCGAGTACCGGCTGGCGGTTGAGGGAACGGCGGTCGGCCGGGGCAGGTACCCGGGCGAGCTGGAACTGCGGCCCGGCGTCGCGACCCTGGTCCGCCTGCCGTTCACGCCCGACGCGGCGGGCATCCTGCGGTCCCTGCCGCGGCTGGCGGGCGATGACGCGGCCTGCCGGGTCGAGGGCGAGTACCGGCTGAGGACGCCACTGGGCCGGGTGCGGCTGGGCTTCCGGGTCGAGGAACGGCTGGCGGTCCGGGAGCGGTTGAGGGAAGCGGTGTCAGGAAGTGATGAGTAATGAGTGACGAGAAGGAAGCGGCCGGATTCAGAAGTGATGAGCCAGAAGGGAGATTGCCGTGGCCAGGCTGAGCATCATCGCCGGGCCGAGGCAAGGTGAGGAGTGCGAACTTCCCCGGGCCGGGGTGCTCATCGGCTACTGGAAGGAGAAGCTCGAGGACGCGGCCCGGCGGCGGGCGGAGCTGGGACTGCCGACCGAGGGCGAGCCGCTCCTCCTCGAGGTGCAGGACCCGGAGCACAGCATCTCGGGCCTGCACTGCTGGGTCGGGACCGATGCCGCCGGGCGCGCGGTCGTGCGCGACCTCGGCTCGCTGAACGGCACCTACGTCGGCGCGGGAAAAGAGCGGGTGACCGAGAGCCGGGTCGAGTCCGGACAGGTCGTAAGACTGGGTCGGAGCGGGGCATTGCGATTTCGGGTTGAGCAGGAAGCGGTCGTGGAATGCCGCCTGACTCGGCCGGACGGAGACGAGCCGTCCGCCGACCGCCCGCCGGCCCGCGACGAGTCGGGCGGGGTGGCAGGCGGCGCCGGGCGCGTGAGCGAGCGCCGGCCGGAGTTCTCGCGGCTGGCCTCGCGCCGGTTCGGTGAGCGCGCGCTCGGGGACAGGAAGCAGGACCGGGTCATCCACCTCGACCGGGACCGACTGAGCATCGGCCGGGCCACCGACAACGACCTCGTGGTCAACTACCCCCAGGTCTCCCGGCATCACTGCCGCATCGAGCGCCGCGGGTCGGGCACCTTCATCAGGGACCTCGGCTCGATGAACGGCACCTTCGTCAACGGCCGGCGGGTCACCGAGGCCCTGCTCGCCCGGGGCGACACCATCGGCCTAGGATCATACGCGCTCGCGTTTGAGGAGGAGCGGCTGAGGCATCCGGCCGAGCCCGGCCAGGTCAAGCTCGAGGCCGCCGACATCCGCAAAGAGGTCCCGAGCACGGTCATCATCCAGAACATCTCCTTCGTCTCCTGCCCGGGCGAGTTCACCGGACTCATCGGGCCGTCCGGCTCGGGCAAGACCACCCTGCTCAACGTCATCACCGGCTACGACAGCAGTGCGACCGGCCTGGTCCGGTTCGGCGGGGTTGACCTCTACGCGAACTACGACGCCCTGCGCGGCAATATCGGCTACGTGCCGCAGGACGACATCATCCACCGGTCGCTGACCGTCGAGCAGTCGCTCTACTACACCGCCAAGCTCAGGCTGCCCGAGGACACCTCGGACGCGGAAGTGAAGCAACGGGTGGACGAGGTCATCAGCGACCTGCGGCTGGACGGCTGTCGCAACGTCCGCATCGGCGACCCGCAGAAGCGGGGGATTTCCGGCGGCCAGCGCAAGCGGGTGAACCTCGCCCAGGAGCTGATAACCGAACCGGCCTGCCTGTTCCTCGACGAGCCGCTGTCCGGGCTCGACCCGGCGACCGCGGAGGAAGTGACCGAGGTGCTGGCCGAGGCCGCGCGCGGCGGTCGGTCGGTGATACTGACGACCCACAATGTCGAGTCCCGCTCGACATTCGACACGCTCGACATGGTCCTGCTGGTGGACGAGGGCAGGCTGGTCTACCACGGGCCGGGCCGGGAGGTCTTCGACCACTTCGGCGGGATCGGCCGGGACGACCCGCGCAAGCTGCTGTTCTACCTCGGCGGCAAGTACTGCCCGAAGTGCGACCGGAAGTTCCCGACCGCGCCCCGCCCCCTGCCGAAGTGCGACAAGTGCGGCGAGCCGATCTACCGGCCGGGCGAGTACTGGGAGCGGAAGTTCCGGGAGTCCCGGTACTATGCGGACTATGTCGCGGGCCGGATGGAGGTCAAGAGCGTCAAGACCGGGGTCGGCGCGAAGACCGGGCGCCAGCCGACCAACGGCCTGCGCCAGTGGGGCATCCTGGTCCGGCGCTACTGGCGGATGAAGCTCTCCGACACCGCCGGCACCGCGGTCCTGCTCGCCCAGGCGCCGATAATCGCCCTGCTCATCGGGCTGGTCTTCGGGGACAAGGGCTACGAGGCGATGGGCGGGGTGCTGTTCATGCTGGCGCTGGCGGCGATATGGTTCGGGGCGACCAACTCCTGCCGGGAAATCGTCGCCGAGTGGTCGGTCTATCGCCGGGAGAGGATGGTGAACCTGAAGATTGCGCCGTACATCCTGTCCAAGGCGTTTGTGCTGGCGGTGTTCCTGTTCGTCCAATGCCTCGTGCTGTCGGTCATCGTCAAGCTGATGGTGGCGGAACTGCCGGGCAGTATCCTCGGCTACACCGCGGTCCTGACCCTGGGCGGGATTGCCGGGTCGGCGATGGGCCTGCTGATTTCCGCTCTCCTGTCATCGCCCGAGGGCGCGATGGGGCTGGTGCCGCTGACGCTGATACCGCAGGTGCTCTTCGCCGGGATGGTCGTGCCCCTGCCCCAGCTCGGGCCGATGAGGTTCTTCTCGAACCTGATGATATCGCGCTGGGTGCTGGACGTCCTGTCACGGTTCAGCACCCGGACCGTCGGCCAGCTCACGCCCGCGCTGGCGATGACCCGGGATGGGGCGAACACCTTCTACTGGTTCAAGGAGATGCCGACGCTCGGGCTCGTCCCCGGCCTGCTGGTGCTGTCCTTCCTGACCGCTGTCTTCACCATCCTCGCCGCGCTCGCGCTGAGGAGGAGGGATATTGTATGAGAGGAGCCGTCAGCTATCAGCTTACAGCTTACAGCCAGCGGGCCGCGGAGGTCAGGTGAGAAACATCGGTAAGTACGAAGTATTCAAGCTGGCAGACGAAATGGTACTCCGGGTGTATCTCCTGACCGGGCAGTTTCCGCGGAGCGAGCAGTTCGGACTCACGTCGCAGATGCGGCGTGCCGCGTATTCGATACCGATGAACCTTGTCGAGGGTGCGGCCCGGTCCAGCCAGAGAGACTTCGCCCGGTTCGTGAATATCGCTATCGGCTCCTGCGAGGAAGTTCGTTACCAGTTGAGCCTTGCCGGAAGGCTAGGGTACGCGAAGCCGGGTGAAGTTGCCGGGCTGGAAGCGAAGTACGAAGAAGTCAAGAGAATGCTGACCCGGCTGTTACAGCGCGTCACGGCGGCTGATGAATAGGTCCATACGGTTGACCGTCGTCCGGAGCAGATGTTCTGTTGCCCATGTCCGGATAGCTGATGGCTGTGAGCTGTCGGCTGTGGGCTCCCGGCCATGATTGGCGTTCTTGTCGGCAACTACCGCATCACCGAAGAGGTCGGCCGGGGCGGGATGGGCGTGGTCTATCGCGCAGTGCACCGGAAAATCGAGAGCCAGGTCGTGGCGGTCAAGCTCCTCTCCCCCAAGCTCATCTTCGGGGACCCGGAAGCGGCCCGCCGGGCCGCGGACGAGGCCAACTCCCAGGCCCGGCTCAGGGGCCACCCGAACATCGTCTCGCTCTTCGACTATGTCGAGAACGAGGACGGCCTGTTCCTGATACTCGAATACATCGCCGGGGTCCGCGGGGTGCGGGACCTTGCCGGGCTGGTGAAGGCCCGGGGCGCACTGCCGCCGGAAGAACTCGGGCGGCTCTTCGGTCAGGTGCTCTCCGCGGTCGGGTTCGCCCACCGGCACGGAATCGTCCACCGTGATTTGAAGCCCTTGAACATAATGCTGACCGAGTTCGGGGCAAAGGTCGGCGACTTCGGGATTGCCCGGATCGTCTCCGGCAACACCGGCGTGTCGGTATCCGGCCACCGGGTCGGCACTCCGGCTTACATGTCGCCGGAGCAGGTGCTGGACAAGCGGCTGGACCGGCGCACGGACATCTACTCGCTCGGCTGTACCCTGTACGAGGCCGCGACCGGCCGACTGCCATTTGACGAATCCGACACCTCCTCGTTCTTCGAGGCGCACCTGCAGGAGCCGCCGATACCGCCGCGCAGGGCGAACCCGGGAATCAGCGAAGCGATGGAACGGGTGATACTCAAGGCGATGCGGAAGAAGCCGCAGGAGCGGTTCCAGAGCTGTGAGGAATTCGCAGAAGCGCTGGAGAACAGCCTACGGCTGACAGCTCACAGCTTACAGCCGGAGGAGAGAAGCCCACAGCCACCAGCCGACAGCTTACAGCCCGATGAGGAGAAAGGCCGACAGCCGCCAGCTCACAGCATACGGCCGGAAGCGGTGATGCGGAAGACGATACCGGACCCGGTGGCGGCGGTGCCGGAGGTTCCGCATTACTCATCACTCATCACTCATCACCCTCCTCGCCGCAAGGCGGTTCTCGGCATCGGCATCGGCATTGCCATCGCCGCGGTGGTGTTGTTGGTCGTTCTGACGGGCAATCGCGGCAGGGATGCCGCTCCTGCCGGGCCCGGAGCAGCCGAACAGCCTGCGGTGAGCGGTGAGCGACCGGCGGCAGGCGGTATGCGCTCCCTCGGCCGGAACGCGCAGGGCTACGAGGAGGCGCTGTGGCTCAAGGACTCGTCGGTGATGGTCAGGATTCCGGCCGGGGCCTTCACGATGGGGTCGGACGCGAGCGACGCGGACAGCGGCGAGAAGCCGGTGCGGCAGGTGTATCTGGACGCGTACCACATCGACAAGCACGAGGTGACCAACCGGCAGTACAAGAAGTTCTGCGACGCGACCGGCCGGGGCTACCCGCAGGACCCGGGTTTCGAGAGCATGTCCAACTACTTTCAGTCCTATCCGTCCTATCCCGTGGTCAATGTCAGTTGGGACGACGCCAGGGCTTATGCCGACTGGGCGGGCAAGCGTCTGCCGACCGAGGCGGAATGGGAGAAGGCGGCGCGGGGCACGGATGGGCGGAAGTATCCGTGGGGCAATGAAGCGCCGGACGCGGGTGGGAGATACCGGGCAAACTATGACCCGGGCAATTATACCGAAGACGGCTACCGACATACCTCACCGGTCGGGTCGTTCCCGGCCGGCGCCTCGCCCTATGGGTTGCTCGATATGGCCGGGAATGTCTGGGAATGGTGCAATGACTGGTACGACAGCGACTACTACGGCAAAGGCGTGGACCGCAACCCGCCGGGGCCGTCATCCGGCTCGTTCCGCGTGCTCCGCGGCGGGTCCTGGAACCTCAACGTCGCCTGGGGCCTGCGCGGCGCCCACCGCGTCGGGTACGCGCCGTCGTACCGGAGCCGCGACCTCGGGTTCCGTTGTGCCGGGACGTGGTAGCCTGTCTGTGAATCTGGTAATCTGGAAATCTGAATATCTGGGCTCCGGGGGCGGCGGCGAAGCCGCCGCTCGACGGGCGGCGAAAAATGGCAAGAACGGAGTTTCTGGTAATTCAGCGTAGCTTCGATTTCTCCTGCTGGCTGTTACGGCACACGCAGAAGTTCCCGAAGTCGCTGAGGTTCTCGCTGGCGGTGAGAATCGAGGACCGGGCGCTGACCGTGCTGGAGGCGGCGGTGTCCGCAAACCGGCGGCGCGACAAGCTGGCCCTGCTGGACAGGGCCGACGCCGCGCTCGAGACACTGCGCGTGCTGGTGCGGCTGAGCCACGAGCTGAAGGTGCTCGCGACAAACTCATACGAGTATGCGGCAAGGGAGATTGATGAAATCGGCAGGCTTCTGGGCGGCTGGATTCGACAACAGACCCGGCTGCCCGGTTGAGGGCACGGGCAGAAATGGCTCGAACCGCGTGAACCGCGGCGGGTCCTGGAACAACAACGCCAGGAACCTGCGCAGCGCCAACCGCAACAGGAACGAACCATCGAACCGGAACAACAACCTCGGGTTCCGTTGTGCCGGGAGCAGTGGCCTCGGAGCTTTCGACCAGATGCCGCCGGTCCACGGACCGGCGGACTGCGCTGAGAGGCTACCGGATTGCCCGTGTCCTGAGTCGGCCGTGGCAGGCTTGCGCGGCTGACCACAATGGAGCAGTCCGGGCGCGGACCGGCAGGCGGCTGGCGCCCGCGGCCCGCGCCCGGGCGACCTTGCGTGATGCCGCACAGCTTCGGCGGCCGGTTCGAGCGAATGGTCCGGTTCGAAAGCCTGCTGGCCGCTTTCCGGCAGGCCCGGCGAGGGAAACGCGGCCGGCCTGATGTCGCGGCATTCGAGCTGAACCTAGAGCCCGGACTCCTGCGGCTCCAGCGCGAACTGGTCTCCGGTGAGTGGCGGCCCGGGCCTTACCGCAACTTCTACGTCGAGGACCAGAAGCGCAGATTGATAACCGCGGCGCCGTTCCGGGACCGAGTTGTCCACCACGCCCTCCACGCCATTCTTGAGCCGGTTTTCGAGACCGGGTTCATCCACGACTCCTACGCCTGCCGGAGGGGCAAGGGCCAGCACCGGGCGCTCGCCCGCTACCAGCGCTGGGCGCGGGGGAGCCGGTTCGTCCTCCGCGGCGACATCCGCAAGTTCTACCCGTCGGTGGACCACGGGATACTGAGGCGACAGCTCGACCGGCGCATCCGGGACCGGCGGGTGCTGGCGCTGTGTGAGCTGATTCTGGCCAGCGGCGCCGGTATCCTCGAGCCGGAGTACGAGCTCGCCTGGTTCCCGGGCGACGACCTGTTTACGCCGCTTGCCCGTGTGCGCGGCCTGCCGATCGGCAACCTGACCAGCCAGTTCTTCGGCAATGTCTACCTGAACAAGCTGGACCACTTCGTCAAGGAGGAACTGCGCTGTCGGCGCTACCTGCGCTACATGGACGACTTCGCGGTCTTCGCCGACAACCCGTCGGCGCTGCACGGAGTCCGGCGCGACATCGAGCGCTTCCTGTGGGACCTCAGGCTGACGCTGCACGAAGCGCGGACCCGGGTCTGGCGCACCGGCGACGGCGCGGAGTTCCTCGGGTTCCGGGTCTGGCCGGGCCACCGGCTGGTGCGGAAGGCGACCGCGGTGCGCTATGCGAGGGCTCTCAGGAAGCTGGCGGCCGGAAGCGGCGCGGCGCGCAACCGGCGGGTGCGCGAGTCGCTCACCGCCTGGCTCGGGCACAGCCGGTGGGGTAACAGCTACCGGCTGAACCGGCAGGTGCTGGGCCGCGCCGGCCTGCTGGCCGGTTGACTGGCCGACGGCGCGGGTTACGATTCAGCGATGCCGGTGCAGGCAAACCTGCAAAGGAGGTACTGCAGATGAACGTTCAGAGCGTCAGTCGAGGCAGGCGCATCGTGATCGCAGCCGTTACCTTGCTGCTCGTCGCGGCGGTCGCGCTTGCCGCAAGGAAGTGCCCGAAGTGCGGGGCGACCTACCCGGACGAGGACAACTTCTGCGCGGAGTGCACGGGCGAAGACGGCAGGCCGGTCAGGCTGGTGCCGGTCGAGACGAGCAGGCCGAGGCCGAAGCGAGTCGAGGGAAAGGTGACGGTGTCCGGCGACACGCTGGCGGTGAGTTCCTCGCCGGCGGGCGCGGCGGTGAAACTCGACGGGACCTATGTCGGCAACACGCCGACGACGGTGACCGGGGTGGCGGTCGGCGAGCACGAGGTGCGCATCCAGGCACAGGGGTATTCCGACTGCGTCGTCACCGCCCGGGTGCTGGCGCCGGCGGGCCCGGTTGCCCGGGGCCGTAACGCGCAGGGCTACGAGGAGGCGCTGTGGCTGAAGGACTCATCGGTGATGGTGAAGATTCCGGCCGGGACCTTCACGATGGGCTCCACCGAGTTCGACGACGAGAAGCCGGTGCGGCAGGTGTATCTGGACGCGTACTACATCGACAAGCACGAGGTGACCAACCGCCAGTACAGGCGGTTCTGCGACGCGACCGGGAGGAGCTACCCGCAGGACCCGGACTTCCTCGGAAAGCCTGACTACCTCAGGTCCTGCCCTGACTACCCGGTTGTCAACGTGAGCTGGGACGACGCCAAGGCTTACTGCGACTGGGCGGGCAAGCGCCTGCCGACCGAGGCGGAATGGGAAAAGGCGGCGCGGGGCACGGATGCGAGGGAGTACCCGTGGGGCAGCAGCGCGCCGGGGTCGAGCAGGAATGGGAACTTCGCGGACGAGTCAGCCAAACGGCGATACTCTGACTGGACAATCATCACAGGCTACGACGACGGGTATGTCAATACCGCGCCGGTCGGGGCGTTTCCGGCCGGAGCCTCGCCCTATGGCCTCTTGGATATGGCCGGGAATGTCTGGGAATGGTGCGATGACTGGTACGACAAGGACTACTACGGCCGGGGCGCAAACAACAACCCGCAGGGTCCGGCAACCGGCTAGAGCCGCGTGTACCGCGGCGGGTCCTGGCTCGACCTCGCCAGGTACCTGCGCGGCGCCCTCCGCTTCGGGCTCGTACCGTCGCGCCGGTACAACCTCCTCGGGTTCCGTTGTGCCGGGACGTGGTAGCCTGTCTGTGAATCTGGTAATCTGTGTCCGAAATCGGTGACGCTAACCGGAAATCGGTGACGCTAACCGAATTAGGGGCTGAATCCGTCTGCTTTGCGCTTCCTCCCGCGTACTTTGGGC